>JBOGXS010000157.1:0-7984 GCA_050693815.1 Thermoleophilaceae bacterium
GCTACCCGGGCGGTGTTGTCGAGCGCGGGACGGGCCAGCGCGGGCCAGTCCGGCTCCGTGGCTGGCCCAGTTAGCCGTCCGGGTGGACTCCGTTCTGGAAGTCCATCGAAAGGAAGCCGCCCTGTCAGGGTCGAAGCTCATCGTCGCGTCCCCAAGATCAGCATGTATTGGTTCGGCGCGCGGATCTCGCCGGCGCACCGATAGCCCTCGAAGTGCTCGACCCCGGCCGCGTGCAGCTCGGCGCGCGTCTGCGGCTCGAGCGAGCGCGCGAGTTCCTTGAAGGGAGGGCTGCGGGTGGTGAGCAGCTGCCAGGTCGCCTCGCCCGACGCGCCGGTCTGGATCCAGACCTCAGATCGCCGCCTTGCGCGCATCCGGATCCTCCGCCGCCACGAGCTAGGCGTACCCGCGCACGTACCAGGCTCGCGCCGTGAGGCGAAAGGGACCGGCCTGCGATCCGAGCCGCCGCCACGCTTCCTGCCGGAGCTCGCGCTGCCGCGGCTCGAGCGTGGCGTAGTACGCGCCGGGGCGCGTCCGTGCCTGATCGTGGCGCACGGCACCGGCATCCAATGCCGTGGCCGCGTCCCAGAACGTCCTCAGGACCGTCATCCCGGCGCCGAAGACCCAGACGCAGGTGGCCACCACCGCCCCGGTCGGGCAACTCGGCGCATCTCGCTGACGCCGGCATCCGCGTCACTCAGGAGGCTCATCACGAGCTGCGCCAACACGACGTCGAACTGACCGTCGAAGAACGGCAGCTCCCTCGGCCGGCGCAAACCCGAACCTCGACCTGCGGCAGCCGCGCGCGACACGCCGCCACGGCGCTCGCATCCGGGTCGACGGCCACTACGTTCTCCGCCCCGACAAGCTCGGCGAGCGGCTCCGTGAGGGCACCCTTGCCACACCCGACGTCGAGCGCGCTGGCCCTCCGGACGGCGGGCGCCGCGAGGAAGGCGGCCGCAAGCTCCGGCCGATGTGGCCCTGGTACTGGTCGCAAGTGGACGAGTCACCGACTAACTGGTGCCGAGCTCGGGCGGACGCTCTCCCTCGTAGTAGTCGACCGCGTCCTCCATGCGAAAGGTGTCCGCGAACCCTCCCCGCTCGGGTGCCATCATCGTCTCGAAGACGCCGATCTTCTGCGAATCGGGGTAAACGGTCACCTCTGGGCCGCTCATCTCGCTGAACATGAGCAGTCGGACCGGGGCATCGGTTTGGTTGAGGAACTGG
This sequence comes from Thermoleophilaceae bacterium, assembly GCA_050693815.1. GTDB lineage: Bacteria > Actinomycetota > Thermoleophilia > Solirubrobacterales > Thermoleophilaceae > JACVRW01. Next base: position 1,225 of record JBOGXS010000157.1, read on the forward strand.
TGCGCTCCCCGCTCTCCCACCGGGAACGAGACGAGGTCGCCCTCGCGCAGCCCTCGCCAACCCTCGGGCGTCCGCATGCTGGGGCTTCCCGCGAGGACGATCAGCAGCTCCTCGTTTCCGTAGTGGTAGCCATAGGGCGTGGCCTCGCCGGGCGGCAGCTCCCACAGGCTCACCCCGAGGCGCTCGCATCCGGCCTGGTAGCCGAGCCGCGCTCGTCGGTAGCGAAAGCCGCGTTGGTCCCCTTCGACCTCGAAGTGGGGCTCGTGAAGGTTCGTCATGGCCGCACCCCAATGCCTGCCTGCGCTCCCTCCGGGCGAGTGACTGGCTACTCCGGCTTTGCGTACTCGGGGCCGCCCGCGAAGTCGACGCCGACATATCGGCGCGGCGAACGCCTCCTGTTCTCTCGGCTCGATGTCGCCGCCCCCGACGGCGTCAGGAATGCGCACATCACCGCGCGCGACATCGGTTCCCGGTGTGGCATAGTTATGGCATGGCACGCACACGATTGAGCACGACCGTCGATGCGGACCTCCTCGAGGACGCCCGGCGCGTGCGGTCGGGAGTCACCAACGCAGCCCTCATCGACGAGGCCCTCGGGGCGTTGCTCGTTCGCCATCGCGCCGCCGAGGTTGACGCGAGCTACGCCGCCTACGACGAGCACCCCCTCGACGAGCCGGACGAGTGGGGCGACCTGGCGTCGTTTCGACACGCCGCAGCCGCCTCGTGAGCACGCTGCCGGCCCGTGGGGAGGTGTGGTGGTGCGAGCTGACCGAGATCGGCCGTCGCCCCGTCGTCGTCCTGTCCCGTGACGCGGCGATCCCACGGCTTCGACGAGCGCTCATCGCACCGTGCACGACGACGATCCGGGCGCTCGCCAGCGAGGTCGTCCTCGAACCCGGTGTCGACCCGGTCCCCCGGCGCTCGGCGGTCAACCTGGACTCGGTCGAGAGCGTTTCGGTCGCCGGTCTCGTCGGGCGGCTCGGCCGGCTGGCCGACGCCCGCATGCGGGAGGTCTGCGGTGCCCTCGAAGTCGCGGTCGACTGCCAGGGCTGACGCCCGATCGAATGTGCGCCAGGGCAGCCCCGCGTTCGCTCGCGAACCCAGCCGGACGCGGCGCCTACTCGGTGCGCCGCTTGCCTACTCGGTGCGCCGCTTGAACACCAGCACGTGCCCGTCCTTCTCGTGGTGCAGCGCCACGTCGAGGAAGGCGGTGGCCAGCTCGAAGCCCTGCGCGCCGAGCTCGTTCATCGCGGCCTCGAGCTCCTTGCGGTCGAGCTCCTCCTCCTTTCGTCCGAGCAGGCCGTGGGTGATGACGGTGGTGGTGTAGTCCCAGGTGGTCACCGGCGGAGGCTAACGCCCGGTCGCCCCTCAACCATCCGGCTCCACCGGCCGACACCTGTGGGGTGGACGTCAACGAGCTCGTCCTCGTCCAGGGCATGGACGACACCAAGCGGGCGCTGCGGCGCTGGAACGCCGCACCACTCGCCGTCCTCGGCCCGTGGCTCGCGCTCAGCCTGGCCATCTCGCTCGCGCTACTGCTTGCCATCTACGTGGTGGCCACCCGGACCACGCCCGACACGATTCGCTACCTGATCCCGGGCTACAACGCGGACGCCGAGCTCGGCGACTACCTGCACGTGCTCTATCGCAACTCGCTCGTGCTCGCCCTGCACGCGATGGCCTGCGTGGCGGGCTTCATGGCCGGCAGCTCGCTGCCGCTCTCCGCCTCGAAGCGCAGCGGCCCCTCGCGGTGGGTGCACGAGAAGGCCGGGCCGCTCGCGATCGGGTTCGTGGTCTGCGCCACCGCGTTCTCGCTCTGCACGCAGGCCTACGTGATCGGAAGCGGCGCGGCCACCATCTCCGAGCAGCTCGACACCACCCCCGGATGGCTGCTCCTGGCCCTGGTGCCCCACGCCCTGCCCGAGCTCGTCGCCCTCTTCCTCCCGCTCGCCGCGTGGATCGTGGCCAGCCGCAGGGACGACTGGCAGGACCTGCTGGCCGCCACCGTCGTCACGGTCTCGATCGCCGTCCCCGTGCTGCTGGCGAGCGCGGCCGTGGAGACCTGGGTCTCCCCGCGGCTGCTGCACGCGATCGCGTCCTAGCGGCGCCTGGCCGCGATCGCCGCCTAGCAGGGCCTGCGCGTGGTCGCCGTGGAGACCCCGCCCGCCTCGTCCACGAACCGCGCGCGCGTGGTGCGCCACCGGCCCCTGCAGCAAACCCGGGAGTAGAAGCCGACCCTCCCGATCCTGAACACGACCTCCCTCACCGAGTTGTGGACGCCCTCGTTCGCCGGGGTAGAGGGGTCGTCCTCGATCGGATGCCGAAGGCTGGTCGGCAGCAGGGTCACGGTGGCGGTCGCGAGCATGCTCACCAGGGAAAGGGATACAACGTCGGGCGTGCGGCCGCCACCCGGCGCAGAGATCCACGCCCCCGAGTTCCCTCCGAAGCTGGAGTGGCTGAACGTCGCGTTCCTGCGCATGAACACGGAAATCGGTCGCGGCGCGCCCGGCCGAGCCGGGCGCTTGCGCCAGGCGGGTCGCGGCGCGGTGCTGATCGAGTTCTGGGACTTCGCGCGCGTGAACTCGCTGCGCACGATGCCCTACCTGAAGGCCTGGCACGAGCGGTACGCCGACGCCGGCCTGCGCGTGATCGGCATCCACTCGCCCGGCTACTCCTTCGGGCGCGACCGCGACACGGTGGCCCGTGCGGTCGAGCGGCTCGACGTCCGCTACCCCGTCCTGCTCGACCCCCGCCTCGAGGTCTGGCGCCTGTACGGGAACAAGGGTTGGCCGGGCCGCTACGTGTTCGATCGCACCGGAAAGCTCGCCTTCCTCCACTACGGGGAGGGCGAGTACCGCGACACGGAGCTCGCCATCCAGGACTGCGTAGGCGAGCGGATGGAGCCGCTCGAGCCGCTGCGCCCCGAGGACGAGCCGGGCGTGCTGCTTCGGCCCCAGACGGCCGACATCGTCCTGCCCGACGATCGCGAGCGGCTCGAGCTGGTGTGCGACTGGACCGACGGCGAGGACTGGATCGAGGCCCAGGACGCCGGCGCCGCCGCCGGCTTCAGCTTCCGGGCCGGGAGCGCCTACGCGGTGCTGTCGGGAGCCGAGACCGAGCCCGGGCTGTACGAGGTGGACGAGAAGGTGGAGGCCCCGTCACCGGGGCTGCGCCTGCACAGCGTGCAGTTCACCCCGCTGCCGCCCTGAGCCATCGCATCCCGGCGTCCTCGGGCCTCGGCTTGCCCAGCAAGCCTTCGGGCCCTGCGTCCTCGGCCTGCGGGCCTCAGGACGCCAGGGGCGCCAGGGCCTTCCGGATCTCCTTCGGAAGCATGAAGCGAACGTCCTCCTGGACCACGTCGAACTCGGAGACGTCCTCTGTGCCGCGGGCGCGGAAGAACTCCACCAGTCGCTGCACGAGCTCCTCGGGGGCGCTGGCGCCGGACGTGACGCCCACCACCCGCTTGCCCTCGAGCCACTCCTCTCGCACCTGGCCCTCGTTGTCGATCAGGTGCGACTCGGCGCCGTGGTCGCGGGCGACCTCGACCAGCCGGTTCGAGTTGGACGAGTTGCGCGACCCGATCACGAGCACCAGGTCGCACTCGCGCGCCATCTGGCGCACGGCCAGCTGGCGGTTGGTCGTGGCGTAGCAGATGTCGTCGGACTTGGGGCCGGTGATCCTCGGGAAGCGCTCGCGCAGGCGGGCGATGATTCGATCGGTCTCGTCCACCGACAGCGTGGTCTGCGTGAGGTACGCCACCCGGTCCGGATCCTCCACCTCGAGCCGGTCCACGTCCTCCTCGGTCTCGACGAGCACGAAGTGCGCGGGGGCCTCCCCCATCGTCCCCTCCACCTCCTCGTGGCCCTCGTGGCCGATCAGCACGATCGTGTAGCCCTCGGCGGCGAACTTCTTGGCCTCGACGTGCACCTTGGTCACCAGCGGGCAGGTCGCGTCGATCGTCTTCAGGCTGCGCGCCGCGGCGCTGGCGTGCACGGCGGGCGACACGCCGTGGGCGGAGAACACCACGGTCTCCCCCTCGGGGACCTCGGTCTCCTCCTCGACGAAGACCGCGCCGCGCTCTCGAAGCTGCTCGACCACGAGCTTGTTATGGACGATCTCCTTGCGCACGTACACGGGCGGCCCGTACATCTCGAGCGCGCGCTCGACGGTCTGCACGGCGCGGTCCACGCCCGCGCAGTAGCCGCGCGGGGCCGCCAGCAGGAGCCTCTGCGGGAAGTCCGACATCGCCTCTCAGAGGCTAGCGAGCATGCGGAGCACGGTCTCGCCCACCGCGTCGAGGCTGCGCCTCGAGACGGCCGACAGGTCGTCGCACCTGCGGTGCCAGCAGGCGAAGTCGAAGTCGATCAGGTCGATCGCGGGCACGCCCTGGCGCAGGAAGGGCAGGTGGTCGTCCTGGATCGGGGGCTGCGTGGCGTCGGGGAAAGTGCGAGCGGTGCCGACCCGCCGGGCCGTCGCCCGCAGCCTGCTCCAGAGGCGCTCGCTCGAGTAGCCCTCGCGAGGGATGCGCAGGCGCCTGTCGCCCACGAAGTCGAGCAGCACCATCGCCCGGGCACGACGGAAGCGCCGCGCGGCCACCTTGCTCCCGCGCAGCCCCTCCTTCGCGAAGTCGGCGTCGTCGGTGCCGCGCGGGCTCTCCTCGCCGTCGAACAGGACGAAGTGGATCGTGTGCCGCGGGCGCCTGATCGTCCTGGCCAGCTCGGTCACGACGGCGGTTCCCGAGGCGCCGTCGTTGGCGCCCACGAAGCCGGGTATGTCCTTGGTGTCGTAGTGCGCGCCCACCACGACGTAGCCGGGCCGGCGTCCGCGCACCGTGCCCACCACGTTGCGCAGACCGCCCGGCACGGCCTGGAAGCGGCCGCGCGGAAGCAGGCGGCGCAGGCGCCGGGCCAGGCGGCGCGAGGGCTGCGAGCCCGCCGGCCGCGGACCCAGCTCGACCTGGTACTCGAGCAGCCGCCAGGCGGCGTCCTCGTCGAAGCGGTCCACGTTGGGTCGCGCCGGCCGGGCGTCCTCCCCGTCGGCGAAGGGCACGTTGTCGGTGGCAACCAGGCCGACCAGCACGAGGCCGAGGGCCACCTGCAGCGCGAGCACGGTTCCGAGCAGCTTCACCGGTGGTCGCTCCGACAAGTTCGGTAACGCTCTGGCGAGCGGCTGGGCGTGACTGGCAAGCCCGGTGGGTGAGTCGATGCCGGAGCATCGGCGATCCCGCCGGGCGCAGCCAGGCGCGGCCAGACGCCGCCAGGCGGGAGCGAACTTGGAGGAGAGGCCACCACAGGCCGATTGTGGCGGTTAGAGTCCGAACATGGCGAACCAGGGCCACAAGGATCGCCTCAGCGCGATCGACGCCTCCTTCCTGCACCAGGAGAAGCAGGCCTCGCACATGCACGTGGGGGCGCTCGTCGTCTTCGAGGGCCCGCCTCCGGCGCGCGAGGACCTCTCGGCCCACATCGAGTCTCGCCTGCGGCTCGTGCCGCGCTACCGCCAGCGGCTCGCCTTCCCGCGCTTCGACCTGGGCCGGCCCTTCTGGGTCGACGACCCGACCTTCAACCTCGACTACCACGTGCGCCACACCGCCCTGCCGCGCCCGGGCTCGGCCGACCAGCTGCGCCAGCTCGTCGGCCGCATCTTCTCCCAGCGCCTCGACCGCTCCAAGCCGCTATGGGAGACCTGGCTCGTGCACGGCCTGGAGGACAACCGCTTCGCGCTGATCTCGAAGACCCACCACGCGCTGGTGGACGGCGTGTCGGGCGTGGACATCGCGACCGTGCTGTTCGACCTCCAGCCCGTGCCCGCCGAGCTCGAGGGCGAGGACGGCTGGACGCCCGCGCCGGTGCCGTCCGACGTCGAGCTGGTGGCCGAGGGGATCAAGGGGCTGGTGGGCACGCCGCTGTCGCTGGCCGGCCGCGCCCTGGACGTCCTCCAGCACCCGAGCCGCTCGGTGGCCCAGGCGCGCGAGGCGGCCGAGGGCGTCGGCGAGGTGGTCTGGGCGGGACTCAACCCGGCGCCCGACGTACCGCTCAACGTCGAGATCGGCCCGCACCGCCGGATCTGGTGGGTCCAGAGCCGGCTAAGCGACTTCAAGGAGGTGAAGAACGCGCTGGGAGGCACGGTCAACGACGCGGTCCTGGCCGTCGTCGCCGGCGCGCTCGGACACTGGCTGCGCACGCGCGGGGTTCGCACCCCAGGACTCGAGCTGCGGGCCCTGGTGCCGGTCTCGATCCGCACCGAGGACGAGCAGGGCGCGCTCGGGAACCGCATCGCGGCGATGCGCGGGCCGCTCCCCGTCTACGTCGAGGACCCGGTGGAGCGGCTGGGGCAGGTGCGGGAGTCGATGGGGAACCTCAAGCAGTCCAAGCAGGCGCTCGGCGCCGAGGTGATCTCCGGGCTGCAGGACTTCGCACCACCCACCCTGCTGGCGCAGGCCTCGCGGGTGAACTTCTCCACCCGGCTGTTCAACCTGATCGTGACGAACGTGCCGGGGCCCCAGTTCCCGCTCTACCTGCTGGGACGGGAGATGGAGGAGATCGTCCCGATCGCCTTCCTCCCGGAGAACCACGCGCTGGCCATCGCGATCATGAGCTACAACGGCAAGGTCGACTTCGGGCTGCTCGGCGACTACGACGCCATGCCCGACCTCGAGGACTTCGGCGGGATGCTCGAGGAGGCCCTGGCCGAGCTGCTGGGCGCGGCCCGCGCAGCGGCCGGCGCACAGGGGCGCCGCCCGGGGGCCGAGGGCGCCGCC
>JBOGXS010000158.1:0-7107 GCA_050693815.1 Thermoleophilaceae bacterium
CCAGTACGCCGTGATCGCGTTCTTTGTGCTGCCGGGCGCCTGAGTAGGCTGCGGGACGATGGACGAGCTCGATGCCCTCTGGGCGTTCCTCGTCGCCGCCCTGATCGCGTTCGCCGCCACGCCTCCAACCGCGCGGCTGGCGCGCCGGCTCGGGGTGCTGCACTTCCCGCGCGAGCGCGACCTGCACGACGAGCCCGTGCCGGGACTGGGCGGGCTGGCGATCCTGGCGGCCGCCGTGGCCGCCGCGCTCGTGTTCCTGCCCGGAAACGCGGAGACGCGCGGCATAGTCGGCGGGGCGCTCGCGATCACCCTGGTTGGCGCGGTGGACGACGCCCGGCCGAACGGCCTTCACCCGCTCGTCAAGCTCGCCGGGCAGTTCGCCGCGGCGGCCATCCCGGTGTGGTCCGAGGTGCGCGTGGAGAACGTGACGCTGCCCTTCATCGAGCCCGTCGACCTCGGCGCCTGGGGGTACCCGCTCACGCTCGTGGGGATCGTCGCGGTGGTGAACGTCGTGAACTTCACGGACGGCGCCGACGGCCTCGCCGCCGGCGTGTGCACCATCGCCGCCGGCACCTTCGCCGTGATCGCCCTCTCGTTCCCCCGCGACGACGCGGGCATCCTGGCCGCCCTCACCGCTGGTGCCGCGGTCGGCTTCCTGTGGCACAACTTCCACCCGGCCTCGATCTTCATGGGCGACGCCGGCTCCAACCTGCTCGGGCTCCTGCTCGCCTGCGTGGCGATCCAGGGCGTGCTGAAGACTGCCGCCGTCGTGGCGCTGTTCTTCCCGCTGCTGATCCTGGCCGTGCCGGCGCTCGACGCCACCTTCGTGGTGGCAAAGCGGATCAAGTACCGCCGGCCGGTGTACTCGGCCGACCGCTGGCACTTCCACCACCGCTTCGCCAACATCGGCTTCTCGCAGCGGCGCACGGTGCTCTACCTGTACGGCTGGACGCTGTCGCTGGCGGCGCTCGCGCTGGCAATGCGCTTCGTGCCCTACTCGGAGGACGACGGCACGCTCAACACCGGCTGGGCGATCGTGATCGGGGCGTTCGCCCTGGTCGCGCTCGCGGCCAGCCTGTATCTCGTGCTGGTGCTGGAGATCCTGAAGTTCCGGCGCCTGCGCGAGCGGGAGATCCGGCGCCAGGTCGAGACCGGCGAGATCGCCGCCCTGAGCGCGAGCGAGATCGAGCACGAGATCGAGCGCGAGGTCGAGACGGGGGAGTTCGAGGCGGTGCGTCCCCCCGAGACGGGCGCGCTACGGGGTGACCCCGCAGGCGGGGCCACCCCTCGCGGGGAGGCCGTGCGCGACCAGTAGCGGCCGCTTAGAACAGGCTCGGCTGCTCTGGCGGAGGCGCGGCCATCTCGGGCTCGTCATCAGCCTCCCCCGGCACCTCGCCAGCCGGATCCCGGCGCGACGGCGTGACCCGCCGTCCCTCGCGCACCAGCCGCGAGAGCCGGTCGCGCTCCGCCTTCGGCGCGTACGCGCCGCGCGCATACAGGCGCTCGTAGCGCGGCACCAGGTCCGGGCGGTACGAGCGCAGCCAGTCCATGACGATGTCGCGCACCTCGCCGCGCAGGTGCAGGCAGATCCCGCCGATCGACACGGCGCCCGCCTCGGCGCAGAGCTCGAGGATTCGCTCCACCTGCTCGGGCGAGTCGTTGATGCCGGGCATGAGCGGCGCGATCAGCACGCCGGTCGGGATCCCGGCCCGGTTTAGCTCGGCCACCGCCTCGATCCGCTTGCGCGGATGGGGGGTGTGCGGCTCGCTGGCCCGCCAGGCCTTCTCGTCGAGCGTCGGTATGGACAGGTTCGCGGCGAAGCTCGGGATCTGCTTGAACAGCTCGACGTCCCGCAGCAGCAGCGGCGACTTCGTGAGCACCGACGACGGCGTGCGCGAGTCCCGCATGGCCTCCCACACGCCCGGCAGCAGCTCGTACCTCTTCTCGACCCACTGATACGGATCGGTGTTGGTGCCCAGCGCGACGTGCTCGCGCTTCCACGACGACCGCATCAGCTCCGCCCGCGCCACCTCCGGCGTATTGACCTTGACGACGATCTCGCGCTCGAAGTCCTCACGCGCGTTGAAGTCGAGATAGGTGTGCGTGGGGCGGGCGAAGCAGTTGTGGCTGACGACGCCGTTGGCGATGAAATCGCCGGTGCCCGTAGTGATGTCGTAGAGGTCTTGGATCCCGAACCGATCGATTGCCACCACGTTCAAGCGGGCGTTCGACTTGAGAGCTGTGCCCTCGATTGTCCGCTTCCGGGTGATCGAGGGATCGCAGGTATGGAAGAGGCGGAGCTGCTCTTGAAGACCTCCCACAAGGCGTACATACGTGAGGCCGTTCACATTCGCCGTCCTCTCAACGACATACCTGAATCCCAGACGACGAAGGCAGTAGGTGGTCCAGTCAATGATTACGCGATCGGTGTTCGCGATACGAACGATCCCGCCTCCCGGCCCGCCCCCAAAGCTGCCTTCTGCGTCGAAGATGCCGGCCAGGAAACCCACGCACCAGTCGTCAGGAGCGTGTCGCGGCCAACTGATCAGGTCGCCGACCTCGGCCGCTCCGTCTCGCATGCACACGGAGATCGCGCTCATCTCGCGATAGCCCGGGGCTGCTGCCTGGAACAGGAAGCTGCGCGCGGTAATGGGAGCCTCCGCGAGGTAGCGCTTCGTCCGGGTCAACGCCTCAAGGTCGGCCAGCGCGAGACGAACGTTTCGTATCTCTCCGCTCGAGGGCACACCACCGCGCTGGCGATACCCGATGTGCCCGTCACCGCGGATCATTCCGCACAGGTAGCCGCGCCGGTAATCCGCGGTTTCCTCAGGAGGAGTCGCGAACGTGCCGGTGCCGATCAGCTTGTTGTTCAGCGTTAGGTGAGGACGGCGCCAGCGGGCGCGCTCGGAGCCAGCTACGTGCTTCCACCCTCGGTCGCTGAGGAACCGATGATCGCCGCTCGCGAACAGCTCCGTGCCGTCCTCAAGCGTGACCCTGTAGACGTGCTTGCGGGTCGACCAGTGCTCCTGGACCGTAGTGGTCACGTAGTAGCGGTAGCGGTCACCCCTGACCGTGCCATAGATCCTGTCGCCAGGCCGCACGTCGGCGAGCGGCTTCGCCCGCCCGTCCGCCATCAGGATCGGAGTGTCGCCTCGGAGACAGAATCGGCACGCATGCGTACATCCGCGGTACGGGTTGATCGTCCACCGGAACGGCATCCGCGACGCCTTCGGCACCCGGTTCAGGATCGACTTCGCCTGGACCTCGTAGAAGCGGACGTTCATCGCCTCGGGTGCGTCGAACGTGCGCACCGCCGCGGGCTCGCGGTAACCCGGCAGGGTCCGGCTCTCCTCGCTCTCCACCTGGAGGTTGTCCCAGCGCACCGAACAGATGTTCGCAGATGGCCCGGATGGGCCCGAGCGGCCAGGAGGAGCGCCCGAACTGCTAGGAGGACCCCTCCCCGAACGCCGTCACGATCACGCTGCGCGAGCCGCCCGAGTCGCGGTGCTCGCACAGGTAGATCCCCTGCCAGGTGCCCAGCGCCAGCCGGCCGTCGCTCACGGGCAGCGTGAGCCCGGCGCCGGTCAGCGACGCCTTCACGTGCGCCGGCATGTCGTCCGGGCCCTCGAGGGTGTGGGAGAAGTAGTCGGCGCCATCGGGCACCGCGCGGTCGAACCAGGCGGCGAAGTCGCGCCGCACTTCGGGGCTCGCGTTCTCGTTGAGTGTCAAGGAGGCTGACGTGTGCCGCATGAAGACGAGCGCCAGACCCACCCGCAGCGAGGCCAGCTCGGGTACGCCCTCGACGATCTCGTCGGTGACCAGATGAAAGCCGCGAGGGCGCGCCCGAAGCGAGATCTGCCGCTGGATCCACATGCCCCGGGATTCTGGCGGGAACCGCGACCGGGGACATATAGTGAGTCAGTGAGAGGCTTGGACTCGCCCCCCGGCCGTGCCACGATGGCGCGCGCGGCGGCGCTCTTCTTTGCCGCGGTCGGGTGCTTCGGGCTCCTCTCGCTCGCCCTGCCCGACACGTCGGTGGAGGACCGCGAGCTGCTCTTGGCGGTGTCGATCGCGTCGCTGGCGGTCGCCGTCGTCGCGATCGTCCTCGGGGAGAGGATGCGCCTGGTCGGGTTCCACCTGACGCTGGTGGCGGGGACCGCGGCCATGAGCGTGGCCGTCTACGCCTGGGGTTGGGGCTCCTCCTACGGACCGTTGCCCTACGCCTGGGTGATCCTGCTCGCGTTCTACGCGCTCACCCTGCCGGCGGCGCTGCTGCACCTCGCGCTCGCCGGCGCCGGATACGCGGTGGTGCTGCTGGCCGAGTCGCCGCCCGGCAACCACTTCGACGGCTGGTTCGCCAGCGTGGGGACGCTGCTCGCCTGCGGGCTGCTCGTGCTCGTGGCGCGCGACCGCGTAGAGGGCCTGATCGAGGGCCTCGCCGACGCCGCCCACCGCGACTCGCTCACCGGGCTCTTCAACCGGGGCGGGTTCGAGGAGACCTTCGACGTCGAGCTCGAGCGCGCCCGCCGCGGCGAGGCGCCGCTCAGCCTGATCGTCGGCGACCTCGACCGCTTCAAGCGCGTGAACGACGAGCACGGCCACGCCGCCGGCGACGCCGCCCTGCAGCGCGTGGCCCGCACGATGGACTCGGCCAAGCGCAGGTTCGACTCGGCGGCGCGTATCGGCGGCGAGGAGTTCGCCCTGCTCGTCGCGGCCGCCGACGAGCACGGCGCATACATGCTCGCCGAGCGGATCCGCACGGACATCGAGGCCGAGGGCGAGGGCCTGACGATCTCCTTTGGCATCGCCAGCTTCCCGCTGCACGGGGCGTCCTCCGAAACGCTCCTGCGCGCCGCCGACCAGGCCCTGTACGCGGCCAAGCGGCTGGGCCGCAACCGCACGGTGATCTCGAGCGCGGAGGTGGCCGGCATCCTGGCGCGGGCCCCGCGCGGTCACGAGGACGGCCACGTGGAGCTCGCCTCGCTGCTCAGCCTCGCCGAGGCGCTCGACCTGCGTGACAGCGGCAGCGTCAGCCACTGCCACCGCGTCGGCCGCCTCGCCGAGCTGACCGCGCGGGAGCTCGGGCTGCCGCTGGATGCGGTCGAGCGCGTGCGGCTGGCGGGCATCCTCCACGACGTGGGCAGGGTGGGCATCCCGGACGCGCTCGTGCGCAAGGCGGGGCCGCTCACCGACGACGAGTGGGCGCTCGTGCGCAGCCACCCCGAGATCGGCGCGCGCATGGTGGAGACCACCGACTTCGACGACATCCGCTCCTGGATCCTCCTCCACCACGAGCGCCCCGACGGGCGCGGCTACCCGGGCGGGCGGTCGTGGCAGCGGGTGCCGCTCGAGGCCCGCATCCTCGGCGTGGCCGACGCCTACGAGGCGATGACGAGCGACCGACCGTACCGCGACGCACTCGCGCCGGACGAGGCCGCCTCGCTGCTGCGCGAGGGCGCCGGGCGCCAGTTCGACGCCGACGTCGTGGACGCGCTCCTGCGAGCGGTCTGACCGGGGCCTATCCCTAATTCCGCACGCTGCTTGAGCCGATAGAGACCGTGATGGGTCTCTCCTCCGTCGTCGCGCTTGGCGGACTCCTGGTTCTGCTGGTGGTCATCCTGTACCAGCGCAGGCAGATCGCCGGCCTGGCCGCGCGTCTCTCCGACGCGACCAGGACCGATCCGCTCACCGGCCTGCTCAACCGGCGGGCGTTCGTGGAGCTGCTCGACTCCGAGCTCGAGCGTTCGCGCCGCACCGGGCGACCGCTGTCCGTGCTCGTGGGCGACCTCGACGGGCTGGGGCTCGTCAACGCCCGCCGCGGGCACCGGGCGGGCGACGGCATCCTGCAGCTCGTGGCGCGCGACATGCAGAAGTGGAAGCGGCGCATCGACTCGGTCGGGCGGATCGGCGGCGAGGAGTTCGCCCTGCTGCTGCCCGAGACCGACGAGGGCGGCGCCTTGCTGTCCCACCCCGGCTTCGACGACCTGCGTGGCTGGATCCTCGCCCACCACGAGCGCCCGGACGGGCGTGGGTACCCGCGGGGCCTCTCCGGCGACGCGATCCCGCTCGAGTCGAGGATCCTCGCCGTCGCGGACGCGTTCGAGGCGATGACCGCCGATCGCACCTACCGGCCGGCGCTGGGCGAGGAGGCGGCGCACGCGGAGCTCGAGGCGGGTGCGGGCACCCAGTTCGACGCAGAGGTCGTGGCCGCCTTCCGGGCGACGCGTTCGCGCGAGGCGGCTGCTAGCCTCCCGCGCGCTTCGTAAAGCCTGCCGAATCCGCCTGCCGGCGGTACGGGGGAACCAGGTTCGAACCGCCGCCCCGCAAGCCACTCTTGCGCGGCGGCGTTGGGGCGAATCCGCCGTGCGCACACGCGGCGGTAGCGCGGTCTCTTCCGCGCGAGCCCGTCAGCTAACCCCGGAGGCGCCAGAAGAGAGGCCGTCTGCCCTTGCCGTCAAAGCACTGCGCCGTGTCGCTGCTCGCCGTCGCATCCGCGGCCTGCCTCGCGTCCGCGCCCACCGCCCTGGCAGCAGGCTCGGGAGGTGGCGGCGCGGCGGCGCCGGAGCCGCCCCAGGCGCGCAAGGCGGCCTGTCTCGACTCGCCCGGCGAGCCGTGCACCCGCCGCGGACTGCTGCGGGGCCGCAGCTTCGTGGTGCGCGGCTCGGGCCTCGAGGCGGTCACGAGGATCGTCTTCCGCGGCCGTCGCGGCCGGCGCGACGACGTGAGCGCCGGTCCGGTCAAGCGCACGCGCCGGTACGTCGTGGCCGTGGTGCCCGAGCGCGCCCGCTCGGGCCGGCTGACGCTCGTCGACCGCTGGGGCAACCACGCCACCACGCGGTTCCGCGTGGGCGTGCGCGACGCCCCGAAGCTCGACCTCTCGCCGAAGTCCCAATACTTCTACGGCGGCCGCCGCAGGCCCCGCGTCAGCCTCGAGAGCAGCGCGCGGGTAGAGCTGCTGAGCGAGGCCACCGGGGAGATCGTGCGCGCCTGGGACGTCGAGGCGGCCCCGGGGCAGCCGGCGAGGGTGCGCTGGAACGGCAGGGGCTCGGGCGGAGTGGCGGCAAGCGGCGCGTACCGCTTCCGCGTCGCCGGAGCCTCCGCCGCCGC
>JBOGXS010000159.1:0-8627 GCA_050693815.1 Thermoleophilaceae bacterium
AGCCCCGCAGCCCCAGGGTGTATGGCTGCGCTCGGCATCGCGTCACGCAGACCGCGCCGACCGAGGGCTGCCCGAACGGCCGCGATCGCGGTCCAGCGACACGAGCTCACGGTGCGAGCGACGCACCGCCGCCGCCGTGCCTGTGAGTCGCCGCATCGTCGGCACCGCCGAGGGAACATCGATCTTGCGGATGCTTTCCCCGCGCAGAGATTCACGATGCTCTGGGCGCTTGCACCTGCATGCTGCGCAGCGGGCGCGCAGCGCGATCGGCGGCGGAGCGTGGGTCATCGCGGTCGTCGCGGCGGCGCTCGCCCTCTCCCGCCGGGCTCACGGCGGCCGCTCTGTCTGGGTCATCGTCCTGCGTCCTTTTACCGCCAATGGGATCGTGCAGCCGACGCGACGACCATCCGCCGAATCGTCCCCATACGAGCGGTCCGCTGGAAGGCCTGCACGGATGCGCGTTTATACCCCTGGCGTCCTGGCCGGCCCCGTGTTCTGCTGGACTGTCACGGACACTCCCGAGAGCGCCAGGCCTTGACCTCGCTACCACCTGCCGCGGAATCGCCACTCGACGCGCGGGCGACGCCTGCGCCGGCCCCGGGCGACCGAACGCAACCCTCGGGCCCGGGGCGGCGCAGGATGTCGCTGCTGTGGTGGGTCTTCCTCGTGAACGGATCGGTGCTCCTCGTAGCGCTGCTGTTGCTGACGTTCAGCCCGATCACGATCGACGCCCCGATCGAGCTGGACCAGTTCGCGCTCCTGCTGGCCGGCTTCGCGGTGCTGGTGGGGGTGAACTTGGTGCTGCTGCGGCGCGTCCTCTCGCCGCTCGTGCGCCTGACGGACGCCATGGCCTCGGTCGATCCGGAGAGACCAGGCCGGCGGCTGTCGGGGGTCGACCCGCGCAGCACCGAAGGCCAGGCCCTCGCGGCCGCGTTCAACGGCATGCTCGACCGGCTGGAGAGCGCCCGGCGGGAAGCCGCGCGCACCGCGCTCGCGGCACAGGAGGCGGAGAGGCTGCGTGTCGCTCAGGAGCTCCACGACGAGATCGGTCAGACGCTCACCGCGGTGACGATCCAGGCCGAGCGGGCGGCCGACGACGATCCGGCCCTGGCGTCGCAGGCCCTCCGCGGTGTCGCGGACGCGGTGCGGGAGAGCTTGGACGAGCTGCGCCGCATCGCCCGGGAGCTGCGTCCCGAGGCGCTCGACGACCTCGGCCTGGTGAACGCGCTGATCGCGCTCTCCACGCGCGTCGGCGCCCAGGGCGGCCCGCGCGTGAGACGTGAGCTCCAGGCGAGGGTGCCGCCGCTGCCCGCGGACGTCGAGCTTGTCGTCTACCGAATCGCGCAAGAGGCGCTCACGAACGCGTTACGCCACTCCGGCGCCGGCGAAGCGAGCATGTCGCTGAGCGCCGACGCGGAGAACCTGACCCTCGGGGTTGCCGACGACGGGAAGGGAATGCCCGATCGGCTGCCGCGAGGTACCGCGGGGATAGCGGGTATGCGCGAGCGGGCCCTCCTGGTCGGCGGCCGGCTCCGGATAGAGTCGGCGCCCGAACAGGGCACCGAGGTGCGGCTCACCATTCCCCTCGACAAGCACGCGCCATGACCGTTCCGCTGAAGACGCGCATCCTGCTCGCGGACGACCACGAGGTGGTGCGCGACGGCCTGCGGATGGTGCTCGACGCGGCGCCCGACCTGGAGGTCGTGGCCGAGGCGGGCGACGGCGCGGAGGCGGTCGAGCTCGCCCTGTCGGAGGCGGTGGACCTCGCCGTGCTCGACGTGACGATGCCGAGGATGACCGGCTTGCAGGCCGCGCTCGAGCTTTCGCGCCGCAGACCGGACCTGCGTGTGCTGATCCTCTCGATGCACGACAACGAGCAGTACTTCTTCGAGGCGCTGAAGGCCGGGGCCTCGGGCTACGTGCTCAAGAGCGTCGCGAACCGCGATCTGATCGAGGCCTGCCGCGCGACGATGCGTGGCGAGCCGTTCCTGTATCCGGCCGCCGTCAGGGCGCTGGTGCGCGACTACCTGGATCGCGCCAGCCGCGGCGAAACCACGCCCGAGGATCCCCTCAGCCCGCGCGAGCTCGAGGTGGTGAAGCTGATCGCCGAGGGGCTGACGAGCGAGGAGATCGCCGAGCAGCTGTTCATCAGCAAGAAGACCGTCGATCGTCACCGGGCCAACATGCTGGAGAAGCTGGGCATGCGCAATCGCGTCGAGCTGACCCGCTACGCCATCCGCCGCGGGCTCGTCGTGCCTTAAGGCGCCGATCCGTCGTCTGCACCGCGCGGAACGACCACCAGCGGCGACTGCGCCGAACGGACCAGCGCGCTCGAAACGCTGCCGAGCATCACGGCGCGCAGCGGTCCGTATCCGTGTGAGCCGATCACCAGCAGGTCGAGATCGCCAGATACCTGGGCCAGGAGCTCTCGGGCGTCTCCGTCGAGCAGCGTCTCACTGGCGTCGATGTCTGTGTCGAGCGCCGACATTGCCCGGGCGAGCTGCTCCTGGCACTGCCGGCGCAGGACGTCGTTGATCGACGCTGTCGCCAGCCCACCGCCCACCGCGAGGGACGCCGGCAGGGTGCGCTCGTAGACGCTCAGCACGCGCAGCCGCGCCGATGCGGTCCGCGTGAACTCGGCCGCCCACGCGAGGGCCCGATGCGACTCGGACGAGCCGTCGAACCCGCACCCCATCATCTTCATCCCGTGGCCACCGCTCGGGTAGCCGGCAGGGGCGACAGCCACGGGCGCCGACGCTCCAGAAAGCAGACGCTCGCCGGTCCCGCCGAGGAGGATGCGGCCGACGCTCGACCGGTGCGACGAGCCGATCACGATCAGCGCTGCGCCTTCCCGCTCCGCCAGCGCGTGGAGACCGCCGCGGGTGAGTCTGCGGCGACGAGCCGCATGCGTCGCTCGGGCACCGACGGCAGATGCTCACGGATCTGCTCGAAGGCCGACTCGGCAAGCTCACGCTCGAGCCGCTCGTACTCGCCCTCCTCCGCAAACAGGCTCGACAGCTGCCGAAAGGGATGCACGTGCGCGATGACCACCCGGCGCCCGAGCGCACGCCCGAGCAGGTCAGCGAGGGCCAGCGCCTCGACGGAGCGCTCGGACCCGTCGACACCGACGATGATCGGTCCGCTCTCGGATAGGTCCTCGATCATGGCTAGGCCGCCTTCCGGTCCGGTCCGGCCTGTCGGGTTGTGGGCACGCGTCGCTCCAGCGGCGCGACCGGGACGATCTCGTCGGCGGCGCCGTCTGCGCTCGTTGGCCTCGCGGCGGGCTCGTCGCCGTCGGCGAAGGCGGCGGCGACAGCGCCGGCCAGCACGGCGACAGCGGCGACCAGGCTCAGCAGCGCCACGGCGAGCACCCAGCCGGCCCGTGTAAGGCCAAGCAGCGCGACCGGCACGACCACCATCGTGAGGGAGACCATGCTGACGATGAGCAGGGCCGGGTAGCCGGCGGCCTCCGCGGATCGGTGGAAGTTGAGGAAGGGATTGTCTCGCATTGTCGGTGCCTTGGAGCCGGGGATCGGGTCGCTATCCATGCTCGCCGGCCGAGGCGCTCGCGCCCATACGGACTAACGACCATGCCCGGCCGCGTTGTCGCATCTGAGCCCGCGGGGATGTGGATTTAGACCCATTGCCGCCGGCCCGGTCGGCGTCGACGATTGGCCCATGGTCCAGCTCGCGATCCGCTGTCACCCGTGTGTGCCGGTCTCCGCCGGCGAGCTCGAGGGCTGGCTCGAGCAGCAGGTGCACGAGCTACGGGCCGCGGCGCCGCACGCCACCGTCCGCCTGTCGCGCCTGACGCAGGGGCGGCCGGAGGCCGACCTCGAGATCGGCTGGCTGGTCGAGCTCGAGCTCGCGGAGAGCGAGCCGCTGCTCACCGGGCATCGCCTCGTCGACGCGCTGCGGGACATGCGGCTGCTCGGCCTCCAGCCGACGCTGCTCGCCCCGCGCGGCCCCTGGACGAACGGAAGAGCAGCATGACCGCCCCAGGAACCGCCGTTCAGGATCCCCGCCTCTCGTCACGGGGACGCGCCCTCGACGCCGAGTCACTCGGCTGGCTTCGGGCGCTCTCAGGCACAGGACCCGAGCGCGATGAAGCGGTTGAGCGCCTGCACGCACTGCTGCTGCGCGCCGCCCGCTTCGAGGTCAATCGCCGGCGGGCGCTCTCCGGCGGCGGCTCAGGCGACCTCGACGATCTCGCCATGCAGGCGGCAGACGACGCGCTCGTTGCGGTCCTGAGCAAGCTGCACACCTACCGCGGAGACAGCCGCTTCACGACCTGGGCCTACAAGTTCGCGCTGCTCGAGGCCGCCGCGAGGCTACGCAGGCGTCCATGGCACGAGCGCGAGCTCCCGCTGGAGGCCGACGGGTGGGCACGGTTGCCCGACGACCGACGCGCATCTCCCGCCGCCCAGACGGAGACCTCCGAGCTCATCCACGCCGTGCGCGACGCGATCGCCGAGGTGCTGACCCCGCACCAACGCGCCGTGCTCGTCGCGCTGACGCTCAACGACGTCCCGATCGACGTGCTCGCGCAGCGGCGGGGCACCACGCGCGGCGCCCTCTACAAGACCCTGCACGACGGCCGGCGCAAGCTACGCGCGCGTCTGGCCGAGGACGGACATGCACTCGACCCGGCGCGCGAATAGCGGCGCGGGTCATCAACGGGAAGGCAAAGACGATGCTTGATTTCGCCCTCAGCGAAGAGCAACGCAACATCCGCGAGCTGGCGCACGACTTCGCGCAGAAGGAGATCCGGCCGGTCGCGTGGGACTACGACCGCGACGCCACCTGGCCGCAGCAGATCATCGAGAAGGCCTGGGAGGTCGGGTTGATGAACGCCCAGCTCCCCGAGGAGTACGGCGGCGCGGGCGCCTCCTACGTGGACGGCATCCTGATCGGCGAGGAGCTCGCCTTGGGCTGCGCCGCGATCGCAACCACACTCGGGACCAACCAGCTGGCCGCGGCGCCGGTGCTGCTCGGCGGCTCGGAGCAGATCAAGGCCAAGTACCTCGGCATGCTCACCGAGGAGCCCAAGCTCGCCTCGTTCTGTCTGACCGAGCCCGAGGCCGGCTCGGACGTGTCGGCCATGCGCACCACCGCCGTGCGCAAGGGCGACAAGTACGTGATCAACGGCTCGAAGGTCTTCATCAGTAACGGCGGCTACGCCGACTGGTACACGGTCTACGCCAAGACCGACAAGGACGCCGGCCACCGCGGCATCTCCGCCTTCCTGGTCCCCCGCGACGACACGGTCACCGTCGACAAGCACGAGGACAAGCTGGGGCTGCGCGCCTCGAACACGGCGGCGATCAGCTTCAACGAGACCGAGGTACCCGCGAAGCACCTGCTTGGCGACGAGAACCACGGCTTCAAGCTGGCGATGATGACGCTCGACCGCACGCGCCCCGGCGTCGCGGCGATGGCGGCCGGCATCGCCCGCGCCGCCTTCGAGTTCGCCACCGAGTACTCGAAACAGCGAGTCCAGTTCGGCGTCCCGATCGCCATGCACCAGGCGATCCAGTTCATGATCGCCGACATGGCCACCGAGATCGAGGCCGCCCGCCTGCTGGCGTGGCAGTCGGCGGTGCTGCTCGACCAAGACAGGCGCAACACCTTGGAGTCCTCCCACGCCAAGCGCTTCGCCGCCGACACGGCGATGAAGGTGGCAACCGACGCCGTGCAGATCTACGGCGGCTACGGGTTCATCAAGGACTACCCGGTCGAGAAGCTGATGCGCGACGCGAAGATCATGCAGCTCTACGAGGGCACCTCGCAGATCCAGCGGCTCGTGATCGCCCGCGAGATCCTGATGCCCCGCCAGATCGATCAGCCGGCGGTCGCGAGGCAGCTGGCGGCCGCCTCCTGATGGGCATTGCTGCCCATGGTCCCGCCGAGAGCGGGGGGTGAACTTGGTCTCCAGCACGTTCGTGTCGGGCAGATAGCGTCGCTCCACCTGCGCGGGTATCTCGGGCTGCAGCGCGAAACGCCCGCCGCGATCGGCGTCGAGAACGGCCGCGAACACGCTGGGCGAATCGAGGTCGGGCAGGCACAGCCAGTCGATCGAGCCGTTCCGCGCGACCAGCGCGACGGTGCGCCCGTCCCCGATCGCTACCGCGTCCGCGATGACGGTCAGCACGCTGCCACGGCCGGCTGCTCCGCTGGCGTGTGCACCGATCGAGTGCATGTGGCCGAGACACGGTGTCCAGACGCTCGTCGGCGACGTGTCGAAACCGATCGACATCGTCGGCGAGCCAGGCGAGCCACCCCGGCAGAGTGGGCGTGATCACGTGGACCCGGGCCGCCGAGTCGAAGATCAGGCGCACCCCAGGCGGCAGCTCGTGCACGTCAGCGACAGCGGCATCGGCGACGAACAGGAGCCGCTGGATCGCCGCGCCATGCTGCTTCAGGCGGGAGTCGCCAGCTTCGATGTTCGGAGCGCTCATGGTTGGCTCACCGCGTCCTGCTGCCTGGCGGCACGCGAGTGACGCTCTGTCACGGTCCACGTGTCGTGATGGCAGGTGTCGAGCATGTGACTCGACGCGAAGTGTGCCGCCGTCGCGCGCAGGTGGTCTAGGCACAGCCCGGCGTTGCAGCTGCGACACAGCGCGACCGCGGGTTGGTCGGTTCCCTTCTCAGCGCACGAGTAACAGAGCATGATCGGTAGTCCTTTCACTCACGCCGTCGCGTTCTGCGACAGCGACCGGCCGGGCCTCGAAGGACGCCGCAGGGGCGGCGGCTCTTCGGCGCGGCCACACTCCGTCCAGCGCGCCACGCCGCGCCGGTCTTACCTTCAGGCAGGCGTTCCGCGGGTGTGTTCGCCTCTGGGCTTGGGCTGGGCGCTGTCAGGCGCACGCGGCGTGAGAAGAGACCCTCAGCGCGGCGGTATGTCGGAGAGCTCACCGAACGTGCTTTGCGTGTCCGGCGCCACGGGGTCGAGGGCGGTCTCGACCGGGATCCCCTGCTCGTCCTGAGGCATCACGTCGGCGGCCTCGCCGATCTGGCTGCTGAGGTACGGAGCGAGGTAGCGGCCGCACAGCTTGTTGGGCGGCCACCATAGGGCCTCGCCCGAGACGATCGAGTCGGCGTCCGCGTCGCCGCTGATGTCCGCGCGCAGGTAGCGCGCCGGGCCGCCGGTCAGGAGGGTGCCGCGCAGGATCGGTCGGAACGGCTGGGGGTCGACGTCAGCGCCCGCCGACGCGGCGATCGCCTCGGCGACGGCGTCGGCCTGCTGAGCGGCGAGCCCGCCCTGCTTGACCGGGAAGGTGGTCGCGTCACCGGCGGCGAACACGTCGTCCAGGCCGGGAACCCGACCGTGAGCGTCGGTGGGGATGAATCCCTCCCGTCCGGAGGGGACGCCGCGCAGCGATGGGCCGACCAGGCGCGGTTCGGTGACGATGCGGTCCACCGCCACGGACCGCTCGCCGGAGGAGACGTCCAGCCATCCAGGAGAACCTGGGACGCCGTGGCTGCTCGTGTGCAGGGTCACTCCGGATTCGTCCAGGATCCGGCGAATCGCGACGCTGGCGCGGTGGCCGAAGATCCCGAGTGGCTCCTCCTCGGGCGTGATCAGGCTCAGCTCGACCTCTGAACGGTTGTGCGCGGCGCACTCGGCTGCGGTCATCAACGCCAGGTCATACAGAGGCAGCGGCCAGCTCGCCCCAGCAGGCTTGACGAATGCCACCTTGTCGACCCGGCCCTCGCGGAGCTGGTGGAGAAGCAGCCGGTAGTTGGGGCCATCGCGACCGCCGTGATAGGTGAGCACTCTCTCGGATCGCCACTCGCGCTTGGGGCGGGCACCGAGGGCGAGCACGAGCTTGTCGTAGGGAAGCTCGTCACCGTCCTTGGTGACCACGCGGTGCTGATCGCGCTGCACGCGGTCGAGCGCTCCACGGTGCCAGCGAGCGCCGACCTCAGCGGCGGTGTCCTCCAGCCTGAGGCCGCGACCGCGTTGGACCTTGAACGGCTGCTCGACGGACATCGAGAGATTGACGAACTTCAGATTGGGGGCGAGGATCGTGATGTCGACGCGATCCGCGGCCAGCGAACGCAGCACCAAGAGCGTCTCCAGCCCTGCGACTCCCCCGCCGGCGATCAGCACGCGTGGACGGGCGGGGTTCTGAGTTGAGGGCGCCATGGACGCGGCGGTGTCCGCGGTGGGACCACCTTCCACAGCAGGCCCAGCAGCCCGACCGCGCTGTCTCGCAGCTCCAGCGGGGCCGTCGGCCTCGGCAGCCATTTCCGGCTCAGTCAGCACTTCCGTGGCGACGCGGCCGCCTTCGTCGACCCACCGCTCCGCGGCGAGCTTGTCCTGCGCTTGCATTCCTCTTGCTCGCATCATTGTTCAACCTTTGTCGTTGGTGCCCCCCGTGGAGCTTGACCGGTGGGTAGGCCCCGTCGAAGGATCTCCGCGAGGACGACGGCGTCGTTGTGCTTCGTGTCCTGGGCGGAGTAGACCAGCGTGAGCGTGCCCTCCCGCGCCCGGCGCCGGAGGGCCGTAAGCCGCGGTCGCTCGCTGCGGAGCTCTTCGATGTAGCGGCGGCGAAAGTCCTCAAAGCGTCTCGGCTCGTGCCCGAACCACCGTCTCAACTCCGTGCTCGGGGCAAGCTCTTTCT
>JBOGXS010000160.1:0-3285 GCA_050693815.1 Thermoleophilaceae bacterium
ATCCTATGTAGCCTACCACGGCCAGCGGGTCAGCACGGTGCCGGTCGCCGCGAGCAGCTCGCGCGCGAGCTCGAGCGCCGACTCGAGGTTCCGGTCGGTTCCGCGGCAGCGGGTGCACGTCTCGAGGTCGAGGAAGAGGAAGTCGATTCGCAGCCGATCCGTCCTCGTTGGTGTCTCTGTGGAGGTGGGCATCTCAGTGCCATCGCTTTCAGCTGGGGTTTGAACGCTCGTCTGACCGAGGCGGACGGCAGCGACGGCGAACCGATGCGGCTTCGGTCACGACTCCCTGCGGGTCCCGAGGACGAGGAGGTAGGGGCGCGGCTGGCTCACCCCGCCGCCGTTGGCGCGGAAGCGCTCGAAGTAGGAGACCCAGTCCCGCCGGTTACGCAGATCGGCCGTCTACATGGATGTAGGACCGACACTTCGCTTCGTCAAACGGACGCGAGCGCCGATTGGGCGGAGGTTCGCGCTCGCCTGCGGTCCTTCGTCGCGCGCCGCGTGCGGGATGAACACTCGACCCACGACGACCTCGTCCAGGAGATCCTGCTTCGACTGCACCGCGGCCTGCCACGGTTGCGCGAGCGCGAGCGGCTGGACGCGTTCGCCTACCAGGTGGCGCGCAACGCGATTTCCGACCACTACCGCAAACGCGAGCAGCCCGTCGCCCCGGAAGCGCTCGAGGACCACTCCTTTGCGGAGGACGGGGAGGACGACGACGCGTCGGGGGCGGGGCGTGCGCAGCTCGCCCGCTGCCTGCACCCGGTGATCGAGCGGCTCGACGAGGACTACCGGGTCGGCCCCTGCGCCTGCTCTTCATAGGTCACGCGGCTCTGGCGTCGAGCTACGCGACTGCTCTTCAGCGAAAGCGGTGACGCCGGCGCCGACCGGCCGCGTCGGTGCAAACGCGACCAAGCAGTCGCGCCGTCGCTGGCGGCGCCGTATCGCTCCGGACGAAGACGAGGATTCATTGCGTCCCGGAGCTATCGCGCGTGGCCGTCAGTCGGGCGGCGGCGGCGGCAGCGGGGTGACGCCGGGCGCCCGGACGCCGTCGAGCCAGATCGCGAGCAGGCGCTCCCAGCGCCAGCCGGGCTTCTCGGTCGCCGCCACGGCCACGGAGCCGACCGAGCAGACCATCGACGGTATGTCGTCGACCACGATGTCGTCGCGCAGGGCGCCGGCGCGCTTGGCGTGGTCGAGCAGCAGCTCCAGCTGCGGGATCAGGCCCGACCCCACGGCCGCTTCGTGCATGCGCTCGGATCGCGCCGCCATCGCCTCGGACAGCGCTCGGTCGCCGGCCTGCATCTCGGCCGACCACTCGATGTAGCCGCGGAAGGCCTCCCACGCCTCCCCCTGCGACGCCGTCTGCACGGCCTCGTGGGCACGCTCTGCGAGCCGCTCGAAGCGGCGCGCGATCAGTCCGTCGAGCAGGTCCTCCTTCGCGGGGAAGTGGCGGTAGAGCGTGCCGACGCCGACCTTGGCGCGCCGCGCGATCTCGTCCATCTGCGCGTCCATGCCCTTCTCCGCGAAGAGCTCGCGCGCTGCGGAGACGATCGCCTCGTGGTTGCGTCTCGCGTCGGCGCGCATCGTTCCAACGACGGCGACGCCGCGCTGACCCGTATCGGTCGGGTTCATCCTCGTTCCTCCGTTTCCCCCGCGAGCCGGCGGCCGCGCCGGCAAGCAAACGGAACCTCGATTCCGTATAGTGTCGAACATGAACCGGAACTCCGCTTCCAAGTATAGGCGCTTCCCATGACTGAGGCGTCGGACTACGTCGCGAGGCGCTGGTGGGCGCTAGCCCTCCTGTGCATGACCCAATTCATGGTGGTGCTCGACGCGTCGATCGTGAACATCGCGCTGCCGTCGATCGGCGAGGACGTCGGGATCTCGCAGGAGAACCTGTCCTGGGTGGTCAACGGCTACGTACTCACCTTCGGCGGCTTCCTGCTGCTCGGTGGACGCCTGGCGGACCTGCTCGGCCGGCGCCGCATCTTCATGGCCGGGCTGGTGACCGTCGCCGTTGCCTCGCTGTCCGCCGGGTTCGCACCCAGCGAGGGCGCGCTGATCTCGGCGCGCGCGGCGCAGGGACTCGGTGCGGCGATCATCGCGCCAAGCGCGCTCTCGATCGTGACCACCATCTTCCGCGACGGCTCCGAGCGCAACAAGGCGCTGGGGGCCTGGGGGGCGGTCGCCGGCTCGGGCGGGGCCGCCGGGGTGCTGCTGGGCGGCGTGCTCACCGACGGCCTTGGCTGGGAGTGGGTGATGTGGGTGAACGTGCCGGTCGCGCTCGTCGTGCTGGCGCTCACTCCGCGGCTGATCCCGGAGAGCCGCTCGGCCTCGCAGAGCCGCCACTTCGATCTCACCGGCGCGGTGACCGTTACGGCGGGGCTCTCGCTGCTGGTCTACGCGATCGTGGATGCGGAGAGCACAGGGTGGGGCTCGACCCAGACGATCGGACTGCTTGCCGCGGCGATCGCGCTGCTCGGCGTGTTCACCGCAGTCGAGCTGCGCTCGCACGCGCCGCTGGTGCCGTTCGGCATCTTCCGCAAGCGCACGCTCACGGGCGCCAACGCGGTCGGCCTGATGGTCGGAGGATCGCTCTTCGCGATGTTCTTCTTCCTCACGCTCTACATGCAACAGGTGCTCGGCTACAGCGCGATCGACGCCGGCCTCTCCTACCTGCCGCTGTCGGTGGCCATCATCCTCTCGGCCGGCGTGGCCTCGCAGCTGGTCACGAGGATCGGCTTCAAGCCGGTGCTCACGATCGGGCTCGTCCTGGTGGGTGGAGCGCTTGCCTGGTTCAGCCAGCTCTCCGTGGACGGCGGCTTCACGACCGACATCCTCGGCCCGTCCCTGCTGGCGGCGGTGGGACTGGGCTTCGCCTTCGTGACGACCACGATCGCCGCCGTCTCGGGGATCGAGGACCGCGAGCAGGGTCTGGCCAGCGGCCTGATCAACACCTCCCAGCAGATCGGCGGCGCCATCGGGCTCGCCGTCCTGGCGACGGTCGCCAACACCCGCACCGACGACGCCGTCGCCGAAGCGGGCGGCGACCCCGCTGCGCTGCCCGCAGCGCTGGTCGAGGGCTTCCAGTCCGCCTTCCTCGGCGCGACGGCGATCGCCGCGATCGGGCTGGTCCTCACGCTGGTGCTGATCCGCAACCGCGACAGCCGCGAGCACGTCGCGCTCAGCGAGAAGGAGAGGCCGGCGCCCGCGGCCGCCTAGCGAAGGCTGCCCCGGGTAGACACGACGAATGACCCTCACGCTCTCCAACGGCCCGCTGTCCGG
>JBOGXS010000161.1:0-3921 GCA_050693815.1 Thermoleophilaceae bacterium
TGATCCAGCGGCGCGACCGTCCGCATCCCAACCTCTACCTCGGCCCCGGCAAGGTCGCGGAGCTGAAGCGGCTGATCGTGGAGGCCGACGCCAACCTCGTCGCGTGCGACGACGAGCTCACGCCGCGACAGGAGCGCAACCTCGAGAAGGAGATCGGGGTGCCCGTGATCGATCGGACCGCCGCGATCCTCGACATCTTCGCCGTCCACGCCCGATCGGCCGAGGGCAAGATGCAGGTCGAGCTCGCCCAGCTCGAGTACAACATGGCGCGCATGCGCGGCCTGTGGACGCACCTCGAGCGTCTCGGCGCGGGCCGCGGCGTCGGCGGCATCGGCACGCGGGGGCCGGGCGAGTCCCAGATCGAGACCGACCGCCGCCTCGCCCGCGACCGCATCTCCGCCCTGCGGCGCCGGCTGCGCCAGACCAAGGGCACGCGGCTGACCATGCGGCGCGAGCGCGAGCGCGCGGGGCTCCCGACGGTCGCTCTGGCCGGCTACACCAACGCGGGCAAGTCCATGCTGCTGAACGCGCTGACCGGCGCCGCCGTGGGCGTGCGCGACCGGCTCTTCCACACGCTCGACCCGACCACGCGCTCGTTCGAGATCGCGGGGCGCACCTACCTGCTGACCGACACGGTCGGCTTCATCCGCAAGCTCCCGCACGCTCTCGTCGACGCCTTCTCGGCCACGCTCGAGGAGGCGATGGGCGCGGACCTGATCGTCCACGTGGCGGACGCCTCGGTGGCCGAGGGCGAGCTCCCCGAGATGATCGACGCGGTGGACGCGGTGCTGGGCGAGATCGGGGCTGGCGAGCGGCAGCGCCTGCTTGCGCTCAACAAGCTCGATCTTCTCGACGACGAGCGCCGCCGCGAGCTGTCGTTCCGGTTCCCGGACGCGGTGCGGGTGTCGGCCGAGGGGGGCGAGGGACTCGAGGAGCTGCACGAGGCGATCGAGGCGCGCTTCCTGGCCACCCTGCGCCCGATGGAGCTGCTGCTGCCCTACGACGAGGGCGGCTCGCTGTCGGAGCTGCACGAGCTGGCCGGCGAGCTGGAGCGCACGGACACCGCCGAGGGGGTGCGCATCCGGGCGCGAGTGCCGGCCGCGGCGGCGCCGCGCTTCGAGCGGTTCTCGGAGAACGGCCGCGGCTAGGCCCGGGCTGGTTCGACTTTTCCTCGTCATGCCGGGAAAAGTCGAACCAGAGCCCTTGGTCAGCGCTCGTCTCCGCTTCCCTGCAGCACCCCCCGCTCCTGCCGCGACATCAGCTTCTCGAGGTTGTCGGTCGCGATCCGGTCCAGCTCCAGGCCGGCCTCGGTGGCCAGCTGGGACGCGTACCAGAGCACGTCGCCGAGCTCCTTGGCCAGCGCCTCGCGGCGTTCGTCGGTGAGCACGCCGCCGTCGTCGCGGATCGTCTTCTTGACCTTTTCGGCCACCTCGCCCGCCTCACCGGAGAGTCCGAGCGCCGGATAGGTGAGGTCCTCGCCGGCGCGCGGGTACGTGGCCGTACGCCGGGACAGCGCCTGGTACTCGGAGAGCTCCATGCCCTCGCAAACTACCGCGAGCATCGGCTAGGCTCGCGACTCCTATGCTGCCGCTTGCCGTGGAGCAGACGTCGCGCGACGGCGTCGAGGTGCTGATGGTCGAGGGGGAGGTCGACGTGGCGACCGCCCCTCGCCTGATCACCGCTCTGAACCAGGCGGTGTCCGGCGCGCTGGAGTCGCTCGTGATCGACCTGAGCGCCGTGGGCTTCATGGACTCGACCGGCCTGGCGCTGCTGATCAACGCGCACCGGCGCATCACCCACCGGCGCAAGGGGTTCGCCGTGGTCTGCCCGCCCGGCCCCCTGCGGCGGGTGTTCGAGGTCACGGACATGGTGGACCTGCTGCACGTCTGCCCGGACCGCGAGAGCGCGACCGCGGCCGCCGCCGCGGGCGTCTAGCACGCGCGGCCGGAAGCTCGGCTACACGCCCGCGGCTCGCCGGGCCGAGCCGTGCGCGGCCTCCTCCAGCGAGTCGTCGGCGAGCGGGTCCAGCTCGATTTTCAGGGCGAGCTCGATCAGGCGGTCGGCCAGCCAGACGTTCTTGGGCAGCAGCGGGCCGTGCAGGTAAGTGCCGATCACGTTGTCGCGGTGCACGCCCTCGAAGCCGTCGCGGCCGTTGTTGCCGTGGCCGGAGAGGACGCGGCCGAGCGGGCGTTCCCCCTCGCCGAGGTAGGTGCGCCCGCCGTGGTTCTCGAAGCCGGCGACCACTCGCCGTCCGCCGCCCAGGTCGGCCTCGATGGCGCAGTTGCCGATCAGGCGCGGCCCGGGTTCGCGCACGGTGCGCAGGTCCACGAGACCGACGCCGGGGAGCTGCTCGCCGCCCATCGCCGTGCCGCAGGCACCCGGCTCGGCCGAGTGCGCGCGGACGCCATACGAGTGGCCCAGCAGCTGGTAGCCGCCGCAGACGGCCAGCATCACCGCGCCGCGGCTCGCCGCGGCGTGCAGCGCCTCGCGCTTGGTCTCGGCCATGTCGTGCGCGACCGCCGCCTGATCGCGGTCCTGGCCGCCGCCCATGTAGAAGAGGTCGTGGGCGTCGGGGTCGAGCGACTCGCGCAGGCTCGACGCGGCCAGCTCGAAGCCCAGGCCGCGCCACTCGCAGCGCGCGCGCAGCACGGCGATGTTGCCGCGATCGGCGTAGATGTTCATCAGCTCGGGGTAGAGGCCGCAGACCCTCAGCGTCGGCACACGACCACAGTACTTCCGACGTGGTCGGGCGTGGCCGCGATCTCGTGCCGGGCCTCCGGCCGCAGTCCGGCCGCCGCCGCCTCGCGCTCGAGGAGCTCCGGCGTGAGCGGGTCGAGCCGCTGGGTGTGGCGCTCCTCGCTGAGCTCGCCGGCCGGCGAGATCCGCTGTCGCAGGCGCTCCACGGCCACGCCGCCGCCCGGATCGGGGCGCACGTCCAGCGGCAGGCTCGAGAAGACCCACCCGTCGCGCTCGCCGACGTCGGGCAGGGGAGGGAGGGCATCCTGGGGCCCAACGGCCTCGTCCCCCCGAAGGGTGCCCCGCCAGGGGTCACCCTGCAGGGCCGCGAGAGCGGCGGCGAAGCGCCCACCGGGGACGAGCGAGCCGGCCGCGGCTTCGAGCACGCTCGCGCGGGCGGGCGCGCCGCCGAGGACCTGGAGGAACTGCATCGGGGCGAGCACGAGGGCGAAGCGGCCGAACGACGCTCGGCGGCGTGCGTCGCAGCGCACCGTCTCCAGCGCCAGCCCGCGCCGCCTCGCCCGCCGGCCGAGCTCCTCGAGCAGCGCCCCGTCGGAGTCGAGCGCGGTCACCGCGTGGCCGTGCTCGGCCAGGTCGAGCGCCACGCGCCCGGTCCCCGCCCCGAGCTCGAGCACCGGGCCGTCGGCTTGCGCCGCGAGCTCGCGCCACAGCGGCAGGTCGGCGGCGTAGGGGCCGCACTCGACCTCGTGCCACACCACGGCGTCGTTCACTCGGACCATCGCTTCGCGAGGCCGCGGCGGGCGAGCAGGTCGCGCAGCTCGAGCAGCGCGGTGTAGGTGGGCAGGGCGTAGAGCTGGCCTCCGTCGGCGCCGGCAACCGCGGCGTCGAGCGAGCGCTCCAGGTCCCGGTCGACGGCCGGCGCGGCGTCGACGCCGGCGTACTTGAGCCGCAGCGCCATCTCCTCGGCGCGCGTGCCGGAGCAGGTGACGCGGCGCACGCGGCCGGCCAGCACCTCGAAGTCGGCGTCCCAGATCCAGGACACGTCGCGACCGTCGGCGATGCCGTCGTTGAGCGCCAGCCAGAGGTCGAGCCGCCCACCCTCGAGCGTGAGCGTGCGCAGCACCTCGTTGGCCCCGGCCGGGTTCTTCACGAGCAGGATCGACACGCGCCGCCCGTCCATGGGGATGGTCTCGACCCGTCCGAAGGCGCCGCCGAAGCCCTCGA
>JBOGXS010000162.1:0-15461 GCA_050693815.1 Thermoleophilaceae bacterium
GGCGACGAGATCCGCTTCGCGGATCTCGTCGCGGTGCGCCTCGGGCAGCCCATAGACGGACTCCTCGAGCAGCTCCGGCGCCTCGTGGGGCTGGTACCAGCGCTCGTAGCTCTCGCGGTCGAGGCGGAAGTCGGCCGACAGGTCCACCACCTTGAGACCCCGCTCGCGCAGCGCCCGCACCGTCCCGGCGGCGGCCTTATGCGGGTACGCCACGAACGCGGCGTCGGCGCGCTCCGCCACGGCGTCGGGGTCGAAGGGCTCGAGCTCGAGCGGCACGCGGTACGAGGGGTACAGCTCGTCGTGGCGCCGCCCCGCGTCCGCGCGCGCGGTGACCGCCGTGAGGGCGAGCGAGGGATGCCGCGCGCAGATGTAGGCGCACACCGCGCCGCCGAAGCCGGCGGCGCCGATCACGGCGACCCGGTGCCGGGCCACAGGCTCCTCAGGCACGCAACCGCCCTCCGATCTCGGCGAGCGAGCGCTCGATCCCCTCGCGCCGGCGCGCCACCTCCTCGTCTGTCAGCGTGCGGTCGGGCGCCCGGAACTCGAGCCGCAGCGCCAGCGACTTGTTGCCCTCGCCCGCCTGCTCGCCGCGGTAGAGATCGAACACGCGGGCGCCGGCGAGCAGCTCGCCGCCGCCCGCTCGCACCGCCTCCTCCACGGCGGCGGCCGGCACGTCCTCGGCCACGATCACGGCGATGTCCTGGAGCACGGAGGGGAAGCTCGTCACGTCCCCGTAGGTGTCCTGCCGGCCCGCGGTCAGGTCGAGGATCGCCTCCACATCGAGCTCGAAGCCGGCCACCGGGCCCGGGACGTCCCACTCACCGGCCACGAGCGGGTGCAGCTCGCCGAGCCAGCCGATCTCGCGCTCGTCCGGGCCGCGCACCGAGGCGGCGCGGCCGGGGTGCAGGAACGGCTGCCCGCCCTCCTCCGCCACCCACTCGAGGCCGGCGCTCTCGAGCACCGCCTCGAGCAGCGCCCGCGCGGCGTAGAGGTCGGCCCCGCGCGGCTCGCTGCGCCAGCCGCCCGGCGCGGCCTCGGTGAGCAGCACCGCCAGGTGATGGCGCTCCAGCGCCGGTAGCCGTCCACGCGGCGCCTCCGCCGGCGCGGCGTCGAGCGGCTCGGACGGCCGGTAGACGTGCGCCGACTCGAACAGGCGCACCGCCGGGCGGCCATGGGCCGCGTTGTGGCGGGCGGCGTCCAGCAGCCCGGGCAGCAGCAGCGGCCGCATCACGCTGTGCTCCTCGCTGAGCGGGTTCTCGAGCCGCAGGAGCGGCGCGTCGCCCAGCCGCAGCCGCTCGATCGCGGCCGGCGAGGTGAAGCTGTACGAGACGCACTCGTGCAGCCCGCGGTCGCGCAGCAGGTCCTCCAGCCGCCGGCGCAGCCGCTGGCCGCGCGTGAGCCGCCCGACGGCGCTGCGGCGCGCCGGCAGCGTGGTCGGCAGCTTGTCGAGGCCGTGGATGCGCGCCACCTCCTCGATCAGGTCCGCCTCGCGCCGGACGTCGGTGTCGCGCCAGGCCGGCGTGACCCATCCCGTGTCCGGCAGCAGCTCGAAGCCGAGCCGGCGGAGGATCCCGTCGACGGTCTCGGGATCGATGCGCTCGCCGAGCAGCTTCTCCATCCGCTCGTGGCGAAGCGGGCCCACCACGAGGGCGCGGGGCCGCGGATAGACGTCCACCGTTCCCGGCACCATGCGCGCCCCACACAGCTCGACCATCAGCCGCGCGGCGAGCCGCTGCCCGGCCATCGCGAGGTCGGGGTGCAACTGCTTCTCGAAGCGCGCCGACGCCTCGCTGCGCAGGCCCAGCGCCCTCGACGTGCGCATGATGTTCGGCCCCACCCAGGTCGCGGCCTCCATCAGCACGCGCGTCGTGCCCTCCGACACCTCGGAGATCTGGCCGCCCATGATGCCGGCGATCCCGCTCGGGCCCTCCGCGTCGCAAACGAGCGCCGCCTCCGAGTTGAAGCTGCGCTCCATGTCGTCCAGCGTGACCATCGTCTCGCCCTCGCGCGCCCGCCGCACCTCGATGCGCGCGCCGCGCACGCGGTCGAGGTCGAAGGCGTGCAGCGGCTGCGAGCAGCAGAGCATCACATAGTTCGTGATGTCGACGACGTTCACGATCGGGCGCTGCCCCGCGGCCATCAGCCGCTGCTTGAGCCACGGCGGCGACGGGCCGATCCTCACGTCCTCGAACACCCGCGCCGTGAAGCGCTGGCAGATCTCCGGGTCGATTTCGATCGAGATGTGGTCGCCCGCGCGGTCCCCGCCCGCCGGCTCGGCGTCGGCCGCGGTGGGGTCGTCGGCGAGCGGCGCGGCGGTCGCCGCGTGCAGGTCGCGCGCCACGCCGTAGACGCCCATCGCGTCGGGCCGGTTCGGCGTGATCTCGAGCTCCAGCACCTCGTCGGCGATCGGCAGGTGCTCGGCCAGGGGCGCCCCGACCGGCAGCCCGTCGGGAAGCACCATGATGCCGGCGTGGTCGCCCCCGATCCCGACCTCGTCCTCGGCCAGGATCATCCCGCTCGACCTCACGCCCCGCAGCTCGGCCTCGCCCAGCGTGGCGCCGTCGGGCATCACCGCCCCGGGCAGCGCCACCGCGACCGTCTGCCCCGCCGCCACGTTTGGCGCGCCGCAGACGATCGTCTGAGGATCCGCGCGGCCGACGTCGACGCGGCAGACCGTCAGGCGATCGGCATTCGGGTGCCGCTCCGAGTCGAGCACGCGGCCGACGAGGAACGCGGAGTCGTCGCCCACGCCGGTGCGGTGCAGGCGCTCCAGCTTGACCCCCGCCATCGTCAGCACGTCGGCGACCTCCCTGGCCGGGAGGCCCGGGTCGCAGTACGAGCGCAGCCAGGCGAGCGGCACCCTCACGGCCCGGCCCCGAACTGCTCCAGCAGGCGCAGGTCGTTCTGGAACAGCATGCGGAGATCCGGCACCTGGTGCACCAGCATCGCGATGCGCTCGATGCCCATGCCCCAGGCGAAGCCCTGCACGCGCTCCTTGTCGTAGCCGTTGCCGGCCACGTAGTCGAGCACGTTGGGATCGACCATCCCCGAGCCGAGGATCTCGATCCAGCCCTCGCCCTTGCAGGTGCTGCAGCGAATAGCATCCGCCCGCACTCGGCCGAGCCGAGTGCTCGCGGCACGGCCCCCCTGGAACCCGGCGCCGCCGCAGCGGAAGCACGACACGTCCACCTCTACGCTCGGCTCGGTGAACGGGAAGTAGCCCGGGCGCAGGCGCACCTGTGTCTCCTCGCCGAACATCTGGCGCGCGAACTGGAGCAGGCACCCCTGGAGGTCTGCCAGGGTGATGTCCTCGTCGATGGCGAGCCCCTCGAGCTGATGGAACATCGCCTCGTGGGTGGCGTCCGGCGTGTCGGGGCGATAGGTGCGGCCCGGCACGACGATGTAGATGGGCGGCTCCTGGAGCTCCATCGCCCGCACCTGCATCGGCGAGGTGTGGGTGCGCAGCAGCACCCGCTCGGCGAGGTAGAAGGTGTCCTGAGGCAGCCGCGCGGGGTGCTCGGGCGGGTGGTTCAGCGCGGTGAAGTTGTAGTACTCGTACTCGATCTCGGGACCCTCCAGGACCGAGAAGCCGAGCCCCACGAAGATGTCCTCCATGCGGCGCCGGACCTGGGTGACGAGGTGGAGGTGGCCCACCGGCAGCGGCGGGTCGCCGGGCAGGGTCACGTCCACGCGATCCTCGGCGAGGCGGCGATCGAGCTCCCCCGCCTCCAGCTCCGCCGTGCGCCGCTCGAGCAGGCCCTCGAGCGCGCGCCGCACCTCGTTGGCCTGCTTGCCGACCGACCCTCGCTGATCGGGCGGAAGCTCGCCGATCGAGCGCAGCGCGGCCGTCAGCTCCGATCGGCGGCCCAGGTAGCGCACGCGCAGCTCCTCCAGCTCCGCCGCCGACCCGGCCGCGGCGATGACCGACTCGGCCTCCGCGCGGAGCTGGGCGAGGTCAGGCATGGCGGGGCATCCTAAGCGCGTACAGCGCGACGGTGGCGGCCATCGCCACGTTGAGCGAGTCGGCGTGCACGGGGATGCGCGCCGCCTCCGACACCGGAGGCAGGTCCCCGCGCTCCGATCCGAGGCAGAGCACGAGCGGCCTTGCCACCTCGACCTCGTGCAGCTCGCGCCGCGCCGAGGCGTCGAGCGCGAGCTTGTGCCCCCCGAGGTCGTGGAGCGCGGCTCGCGCGGGCGGCCGCGCGAAGATAGATCCCATCGAGGCCCTCACCGCCTTGGGCGAGAAGGGGTCGGCGCATCCTGGGCCGAGCACCACCGTGGCCTCCGCGAGCGCGTGCGCGGAGCGGACGATCGCGCCCACGTTCCCGGGGTCCTCCACCGCATGGAGATAGACGAGGAGGTCGCCCGCCGGCTCCGACCAGCGGCGCGGATAGACGCCGATCACCCTGGTCCCCGAGCCCAATGCGCTCACCGCGGCGAGCAGCTCGTGCTCGACGTTCTCCCCCGCCCGCAGCACGAGGTTCGGCGCCCAGCCGGCGCGCTCGGCGGCCTCGACGAGGTCCTCGCCCTCCGCCGCGAACAGACCCAGCTTGTCGCGCCAGCGCTTGTCGCGCAGCTTTCGGATCGTCTTGAGCTTGTCGTTGTCGGCGGATCGGATCATGGAACGAAAAGGGCGCCTCAGCGGGCGCCCGGGAGAGGTTCGGTTCCGTGGTCGCGCTTCGTCTACGCAGCCACGGCCTCCCGGGCCCGCTCGGCAAAGCGTCGGAACGTCTCCGGGTCGCGCACTGCGATGTCGGCCAGCACCTTGCGGTCTAGCTCGATGCCCGCCCGCTTCAGGCCGTGCATGAACTCGTTGTAGGACAGCCCCTCGCGGCGCGCGGCTGCGTTGATGCGCACGATCCAGAGGCGGCGGAAGTCGCGCTTTCGGGTGCGGCGATCGCGGTAGGCGTAGGAGTCGGCCTTGAGCAGGGCCTCCTTGGCCCGCTTGTAGCTCTTCGAGGCCTGGCCGCGGTAGCCCCTGGTCCGCTCCAGCGCGGCGCGGCGCTTCTTGCGGGCGTGGACCGATCGCTTTACCCGGCTCACTTGTGCAACAGCTCCGTGACGCGCTTGCGGTCCGGTTTCGCGACCTCGACCGGACGCCCCAGGCGCCGCTTGCGCTTCGAGCTCTTCTTGCCGGTGAAGTGGCTGGTGAAGGAGTGCCGGGCGCGCAGCTTGCCGCCGGCCGTCTTGCGGAACCGCTTCTTGGCGCCGGAGTGCGTCTTCATCTTCGGCATGGAGGGGCCTATTCAAGCAGAAGCAGCCTGCTGCTCCGGCTGGGGCCGGCGCTTGTTCGGCGCCAGCAGCATGGTCATGTTGCGGCCGTCCTGCTGGGGGCGCTGCTCGATCGATCCGAGCTCGGCCACGTCCTCGGCGAGGCGCATCAGCAGCGCCTCGCCACGCTCGGGGTGCGTCTGCTCGCGACCGCGGAACATGATCGTGACCTTCACGCGGTCGTCTCCCTTCAGGAAGCGGACCACGTGGTTCTTCTTGGTCTGGTAGTCGTTGTTGGCGATCTTCGGCCGCAGCTTGATCTCGCGGACGTTGACCTGCTTCTGGTGCCTGCGGGCGGCCTTGGCCTTCTGCTCCTGCTCGTACTTGTACTTCGAGTAGTCGAGCACGCGGCACACCGGCGGGCGCGCGTCCGGCGCCACCTCGACCAGGTCGAGATCGCGCTCCTGCGCGTAACCCAGGGCCCTCTGGGTCTCCACGATGCCCACCTGGCTTCCGTCCTCGGCTATGAGGCGGACCTGGGGCACGCGGATTCGCTCGTTGATCCGTGTCTCGTCGCGCTCCGGCGGGCGCCGATCGAACTTGCGGGGGATCGGCACTAAGGCGCGGAGATGTGAAGGTCCGTCATCTGGGGCCTAGGTTAGCGCCTCTCGGCAACTTCGTGGGCGACTCGCTCGGCGAGCTCGGACACCGGCATCCGGCCCAGATCGCCCTCCCTGTGGCGCCGCACGGCGACCGCGCCGACCCCCTCCTCCTGGTCCCCCACCACCAGCATGTACGGCACCTTGAGCACCTCTGCCTCGCGGATCTTCTTGCCGATCGACTCCGATCGCTCGTCCAGCTCCACCCGTAGGCCGGCCTCGCGGAGCTCCTCCGCCACGTCGGCCCCGTAGTGCGAGTGGCGATCGGCGATCGGCAGCACGATCGCCTGCACCGGCGCCAGCCACAGCGGGAACTCGCCCGCGTAGTGCTCGATCAGGATCCCGATGAAGCGCTCGAACGAGCCCATCAGGGCGCGGTGGATCATCACGGGGCGGTGCTCGGCGTTGTCGGCGCCGGTGTAGGAGAGCTCGAACTGCTCGGGCATGTAGTAGTCGAGCTGCACCGTGCCCAGCTGCCACGAGCGGCCGATCGCGTCGGTGATGTGGGCGTCGATCTTGGGGCCGTAGAAGGCGCCGTCCCCCTCGTTGAGCTCGTACTCGAGCCCGTTCTGCTCGAGCGTGCGCTGCAGCGCAGCCTCGGCCCTGTCCCACATCTCGTCGCTGCCCACGCGCTTCTCGGGCCGGGTCGAGAGCTCGAGGCGCGGCTTCAGGCCGAACTGATCGTAGATGAAGAAGCCGAAGTCGAGGCAGTGCATGGCCTCCTCCTCGATCTGCTCCTCCGTGCAGAACACGTGGGCGTCGTCCTGGGTGATGTGGCGCACCCGCAGCAGGCCGTGCAGCGTCCCGCTGGGCTCGTGGCGGTGCACCAGGCCCTGCTCGGCCAGCCGCAGCGGGAGGTCGCGGTACGAGCGCAGCTCGTGCTTGTAGATCTGGCAGTGGGCCGGGCAGTTCATGGGCTTCAGGCCCATGGGCCGCTCCTCCACGTCGGTGAAGTACATGTTGTCGCCGTAGACGTGCCAGTGGCCCGACCGCTTCCAGAGGTCGACGTCGTAGAGGATCGGCGTGCGCACCTCGGTGTAGCCGCGCTCGACGTTGGTCGATCGCCACAGCCCGGTGAGCTCGTTCCAGATCTGGATCCCCTTCGGCAGCCAGAAGGGCATGCCTGGCGCCAGCTCGGACAGCATGAACAGCCCCAGCTCGCGGCCGAGCCTGCGGTGGTCGCGGGCGCGCGCCTCGTCGTGCCTGCGCACGTGCTGCTCGAGCTCCTCGCCACTGGCGAAGGCGGTCCCGTACACGCGCGTGAGCATCTGGCGCGAGGCGTCGCCGCGCCAGTAGGCGCCCGCCACGCTGGTCAGCCTGAAGGCCTTGACGCGCTTGGTGCCCGGCCCGTGCGGCCCGCGGCAGAGGTCGGTGAAGGGGCCGTTGCGGTAGAGCGAGACGGTCTCGACGGGGTGGGCGGGATCGGCATTCCGGACCAGGTCCTCGATCAGCTCGACCTTGTAGTCCTGTCCCGCCGCGCGAAAGCGCTCGATCGCCTCGGCCGCCGTGAGCTCCGAGCGCTCGAAGCTCTCGTCGGCTCGCACGTGCTCGCGCATCCGCTGCTCCACGCGCTCCAGGTCGTCCTCGGTGAGCTTGGCCCCGTCGGGGAAGTCGAAGTCGTAGTAGAAGCCGTCCTCGATCGGCGGGCCGATCGAGATCTTCACGCCCGGATAGAGCTCCATCACCGCGGTGGCCAGCACGTGGGCGGCGTCGTGGCGCAGCAGCCAGAGGCCCTCGGCGTCCCTGGCGGTGACGATCTCGATTCGCGCCCCGTCCTGCAGCGGCGCCTTCAGGTCGCGCAGCTCGCCGTCGACCTTGATCCCGAGCGCCGCCCTGGCGAGGCCCTCGCCGATGGCGCGCGCGGCGTCGGCGCCGCTGGCGCCGGCGGGGAGGCCGAGCTCGCTGCCGTCGGGAAGGAAGGCCCTCATGGCGACTCCACGGTAGTCGGTAGCGTTCGCCGCATGCCCAGCCGCACAGTCGATGCTGCGTCTCGGGCCGAGCGGGCCGATCGAGCGTTCGCCATAGCCTTGGCCGAGACGACGCAGTGCCTCGTCTGCGTCTACGACCGGGACGGCCGCATCGTCCGCTTCAACCGTGCCTGCGAGGAGATGACGGGCTTCGCGCGCGAGGAGGTGCTCGGGCGCGACGCGCGCGGCGTGGTGATCCCGCCGGAGGAGTCGGAGGAGTTCGGCCCCTTCCTCGCCGAGGTCTGGGCGACCGGGCGACCGTCGCCCAAGACGGGGCACTGGCTCACGCGTGACGGCGGGCGACGACTGATCTCGTGGGCAAACGAGCCCCTCCTCCGGGAGGACGGCGAGGTCGAGTATCTCGTCACCACCGGGCTCGACATCACCGAGCGGGAGCGCAAGGCCGCGGAGCTGCGCCGTCTGGTGGATGAGCAGGCGGCGCTGCGACGGGTGGCGACCCTCGTCGCCGGCGATGCCGAGCCGGAGCGGATCTTCCAGGAGGTGACCGAGGAGGTCTGCCGGCTGATCGGCATCCCGTCTGCGGTGATGGAGCGCTTCGACGATCCCGAGACGGCGACGATCGTCGGCCGCTTCAGCGAACGTCAGATCGACGGCTTCGAGGTCGGCTCGGTCGTGCACCTCGAAGAGGGGCTGTCGGCGCTGCACGTGCTGCGCACCGGGGCGCCCGCACGCGTCGAGGACTACGCCGACGTTCCGGGCGAGTTCGTCAGGGGGGCGCGCGCGGCCGGCTTCCGCGCCACCCTGGCCGTGCCGATCAAGGTCGGCGGCACCACCTGGGGGGCGCTGATCGCCGCGCTCATGGAGGGCGAGTCGCTGCCGCCGGAGACCGAACGTCGCCTGAACGCCTTCGCCGAGCTCGTCGCGCTCGCGCTCGCCAGCGCGGACGCTCGCGAGGCGCTCGCCGCCTCCCGCGCCCGCATCGTCGAGGCGAGCGACGCGGCACGCCGCCGGTTCGAGCGCAACCTCCACGACGGAGCCCAGCAGCGCCTCGTCTCGCTCGCCCTCACGCTCAGGCTTGCGCGGACTCGCCTGACGGACGATCCGGGTTCCGTGGCCTCCCTCCTCCGGGACGCGGACGAGGAGCTGGAGGAGGCGCTCGCGGAGCTGCGGGAGCTCGCCCACGGGCTGCACCCCGCCCTGCTCGTCGAGCGCGGCCTCGGTCCGGCGCTCGAGGCGGTTGCCGCGCGCGCTCCGTTCCCGGTCCACGTGGCCGAGGTCCCCGCGGAACGGCTGCCCGAGCCCGTCGAGGCGACCACCTACTACGTCGCCTCCGAGGCGCTCGCGAACGCGGCCAAGCACGCCGACGCGTCGTCCGCCACGGTGAGCATCGCCTGGACGGACGAGCTGGCGCTGGTCGAGATCTCGGATGACGGCCGCGGCGGCGCCACGGTCGCCGGGGGCTCGGGGCTGCGCGGCCTGATGGATCGCGTGGAGGCGCTCGGCGGCCGGCTCACGGTCGACAGTCCTCCGGGCGGGGGCACGGTCGTGCGGGCGGAGCTGCCGCGTGCGAAGCGGGGCGTGGGCGAAGCCGGGCAGCCGTAGGTCCGAGCGGAGACGCCTCGGGCACCGTCCTGCCCAGGGGTTGCTGTGCAACCCCTATCCAGGACGGTGGGTCGGGTCGGATCGCCAAGGGGGCGAGGGGGCCCAGTACACGC
The DNA here is from genome assembly GCA_050693815.1 of Thermoleophilaceae bacterium. Taxonomy (GTDB): domain Bacteria; phylum Actinomycetota; class Thermoleophilia; order Solirubrobacterales; family Thermoleophilaceae; genus JACVRW01. Next base: position 9,514 of record JBOGXS010000162.1, read on the forward strand.
GCCCGGACTAGTGGCCCCAGTACACGCGCCCGGACTAGTGGTCGCTCCTCCAAGTTCGAGAGACCACTAGCCCCCCGCCGGCTCGATCCGGCCGCGCACCTCGCCCAGCGGGTCGCCGCGCAGCACGACCTCGTCGCCGTCCTCCAGGAAGGTGCGCGTCGAGCCGTCGGGCAGCTCGATCGGCGCCTCGCCGTTCCACGACAGCTCGATCAGGCTGCCGCGGCTCTCTCTCTCGGGCCCCGAGATCGTGCCGCTGGCCAGCAGGTCGCCGGTGCGCAGGCTCGCGCCGTTCGCAGTGAGGTGCGCCACCTGCTGCGCGATCGACCAGTACAGGTGGCGCGTGTTCGACCGCGCGATCACCGTGCCGTTCAGCTCGACCTCGAGCGGGATGTCGTACGCCCACGGCTCCTCGCGCAGGTACGGCAGCGGTTCCGGGTCCTGCCTCTCCGCCGCCACCCGCCGGTCCGGCAGCTCGGCCAGCGGCACCACCCAGTGCGACACCGACGTCGCGAAGGACTTCCCGAGGAGCGGCCCCAGCGGCTGGTACTCCCAGGCCTGGAGGTCGCGCGCCGACCAGTCGTTCACGAGCACCATGCCGAACACGTTGTCGAGGGCGCGCTCGATCGGCACCTGCTCTCCCAGCCGGCTGGGCACGCCGATCACGAAACCGGCCTCGAGCTCGATGTCGAGCCGCGCGCTGGGTCCGAACGAGGGGGTCTGGGCGTCCGGCGGGCGGCGCTGTCCGCGAGGCCGCCGCACCGGCGTCCCGCTCGGCACCACCGTGCCGGCGCGACCGTGGTAGCCGACGGGCAGGTGGCGCCAGTTGGGCAGGAGCGGCTCGGAGCCGGGCCGGAACATGCGGCCGAGGTTCGTGGCGTGCGCGAGCGACGAGTAGAAGTCGACGTAGTCGGCCACCTCGAAGGGCAGGGCCAGGTCGGGCTCCCCCACCTCGTCGCCCTCGTCTACGTGCTGCCGAGCCTCGCTCCAGAAGCCGGGCCCGCGCGCCATGAAGCCGTTCAACGACGCGGCATCGAAGACGGGGTCCAGACCGCTCAGGTCGAGCACGCGGCCGTCGACCCGCGCGCAAACGCCGCCGCCGCGCAGCAGACCGTAGGCGAGCGTCACTCGAGCACCCCCAGCGCCCGCAGGTCCTCCACCGGCTCGCGCCAGGAGCAGGAGCCGAAGCCCTTGAACAGGCCGCGCCGCATCGCGCCGATCTCGCCGGCGCCGAACTCGTCCAGCGGGACCGACTCGGCCTCGAGGGCGTCGCGCAGGGTGGCCACGTCCGCCCCGCGGGCATAGGCCAGCGCGGCGGCGTGGAGCAGGTTGAGGAAGCCGTGCTCCTCTCCCCGCCGCAGCGGGTGGTGCAGGCCGGCGGTGGCCTTCATCACCACGCCCGCGTCGCGACACGCCGCCAGCACCAGCGCCACCTGCTCGGCCGTGGGCAGCCGCTCGCCGCCGCAGCGCAGCTTCACCCGTGCGCCGACGGCGGCCACCGCGCCGATCGCCGCGGGCACCGCGTCGCGCCAGCTCTCGTCCAGCACGGGCTCGAAGTAGACCTCGGGGCTGAGCTCGCGCAGCTCCCGGGCGGTGCGCAGCAGCTCGCGCGGGTCGGGGCGGGGCTCGGCGAGCCGCAGCTCGATCGCTCCCACCGGAGCCTCGAGCGGCCCGTCCAGAACGGCGCTCACCGGCGCGTCCAGTCCGTCGAGCTCGTGCAGGCGGGAGGCGGGGCAGACGAACCGATCGAGCATCCACGCGTGGTCGCTCCCGCGCCCGGCCCGGTCCTCGGCGAGAGCGTCCTCCATGCTCATGCTGGCCGGCGGGAACAGCGCGGCGTGGTCGATCAGGCGCTCGAGCAGGGCGCGGCGAAGCTCCCCGTCCACGGCGCTACCCGCGCTCGACGCGGCTGCCCGGCACGATGTCGTCGCGACCGTCGGGCCAGCGCACCCAGGCCTTGTGGCCGCCGTCGTAGTCGTCGCCCCAGAGCACGAGGGTCGCCTCCTCGCCCTCGACCCGGCAGGGCTCGGCGCCCTCCTCGTCGAGGCCGCGCCAGAGGCGTACGAACGCGTTGCGCTCCCACTCTGCGCCGATCGTGGTCGGGTCGGTGTGGCCGGGGTGCACGCGCGTCTCGTGCGGCAGGGCCATCAGCACGTCCATGATCGACCGCTTCAGGTCGGCGAAGCTCGTCGATCCCGGCGCGCGCACGCCGCCGACCGAGCCCTTGAACAGGGTGTCGCCGGTGAACACGTGGTCGCCGTCGACGACGAAGTTGAGCATCCCGGCGGTGTGGCCCGGCGTGTGGAGCGTCTCGATGCGCAGTCCGCCGGCCTCGAGCGTCTCGCCCGGCTCGATCGTGCGATCCACGCCGTCGAGCAGCTCCGCCTCGACCGGGTGCGCGAGCACCTCGACGCCCTCCCACGCCGACGCCTCGGCCACGTGGTCGTGGTGATGGTGGGTGAGGAGCAGCATCCGCACGTCGAGATCGAGGCGCCGGGCCGCCTCGACCAGCGGTGCGCACGGCCCGCCCGCGTCGATCACCACGGCGGCGCCGCCCTCCTCGTCCCCCACCAGATAGGTGTTGGAGAGCCAGTCCTCCTGCATCGATCGTTCGATGATCACGGGCGTGAATCTAGTATCCGGCCGCCGTGGACGACCTGCGCGCCCAGTTTCCCGTGCTCGAGCGGCTGGCCTACCTGAACGCCGGGTCGAACGGCCCGGTGCCGGCCAGGGCGCTGGCGGCGGTGGACAGGTCGCTCCGCGAACAGGTCGATGAGGGCCGCGGCGACCGCGCGCACTTCGAGCGCAACGCCGAGCGAATCGACCACCTGCGCGCTCGCGTCGCCGCGCTGCTCGGCTGCGAGGCGGCGGAGCTGGCGCTCACGGGCTCCACCACCGACGGGGTGAACGCCGTGCTCAACGCGCTCGACATCGGGCCGGGGGACGACGTCCTGACGAGCGACGAGGAGCATCCCGGCGTGCTCGCTCCGCTGGCCGCTCTGCGCGAGCGGCGCGGGGTGAGCGTGCGGATGGCGTCCGTCGCGGAGCTGGTGGACGCGGTCCGCGCCGAGACGCGGCTGGTGGCCTGCTCGCACGTGTCGTGGCGCACCGGCGCCGTGGTCGACGTGCCCGCCCTGGCGGCGACCGAGGCGCTCGTCCTGCTCGACGGCGCCCAGGGCCTCGGCGCGGTGCCGGCCCAGGTGGCGGAGCTGGGCTGCGACTTCTACGCCGCCTCGGGCCAGAAGTGGCTCTGCGGGCCGAACGGCATCGGCTACCTCTACGCGCGCGAGGACCTGGCGCGCGAGCTGCCGCCGCCCTGGCCGGGCTACGGCGTGCTGGCCGACAGCGCCCGGCCCTTCGAGCTCGACCTCCACCCGGATGCCCGCCGCCTCGGAATCGGCTTCCCGGCGCCGCACCAGGTGGAGTGGGCCGTCGCCGCGCTCGACGTGCTCGAGGAGGCCGGCCTCGACGCCGTCCACCGGCGCGCCCGCACCCTGGCCGCGCTGCTCGCCGACCGGCTCGTGGAGCGGGCGGCGCCGCGCGGCGACTCCACGCTCGTCTCCTGGCGCGACGACGACCCCGCCGCGGCCGTGGAGCGCCTGCGCGCCGACGGCTTCGTGGTGCGCCACCTACCGGAGAGCCCGTACGTGCGCGCCTCGGTGGGCGCCTGGAACAGCGAGGAGGAGGTCGAGCGGCTCGCCGGGGCGGCTATTCGCTGAGCACCACGATCCCGAACGCGATGGCCGCGATCACGGCGACGACCGCGACGACGCCGAGCGCACCGAAGACGGCGGCCTCGCCCACCCTGCCGTTGCGCTGCAGGTCCATGGCCCGCGTGCCTCCGAGGATGGCGAGGCCGAACGCGGCGGTCACCCCCACGCCCGCCACCACCGACGCCCAGATCACCGTTAGCAGGGCGTCCCAGTCGATCACCGCGAGCCCGCTCATGCCTCGGACGCCGCGGTCGCGGCCGGGCCCTGCTGGGCCCGCTTGGAGAACAGGACGGCCGACCCGACCAGGATCAGCACCGAGACCACGATCGGCCCGGCGGCGCCGGTGCCGAAGAGCCGCGTGACGCCGTAGGTGAGCGCCCCGATCCCCGCGGCCGCCGGGAGGGTCAGGACCCACGCGGCCACGATGTTTCCGGCCACCCCCCAGCGCACGGCGGAGAGTCGCTTGGCCGCGCCGGAGCCGATCACCGCGCCCGAGATCGTGTGCGTGGTCGAGAGCGGAAAGCCGCCGTGCGACGAGGCGAGGATCACCGCCGCGCCCGCGCCCTGGGCGGCGAAGCCCTGGGCCGAGTCCATCTTGTGGATGCGGCTGCCCATCGTCTTGATGATCCGCCAGCCGCCGGCGTAGGTGCCGATGGCGATCGCGAGCGCGGCCGAGACGACGACCCAGAAGGGCGGCGTCGGGTCGCCGGCCGGAAGCGAGCCGTAGGCCACCAGGGCGAGCGCGATCACGCCCATGGTCTTCTGGGCGTCGTTCGTGCCGTGGGCCAGCGCGAGCAGGCCGCCGGACATGATCTGGCCGCCCCGGAAGCCGCCCGTGACCGGCCCGGGCCGCAGCCGGCCGACGATCCGGTACAGCACGAGGATGGACGCGCCGCCCACGAGAAACGCGAGCGTCGGCGCCACCAGCGCTGGCAGCATCACCTTCCCGACGATGCCGTCGCCGAAGAAGATGGCATCGGGGCCCTTCGCCGCCAGCATCGAGCCGACGATGCCCCCGATCAGGGCGTGCGAGGAGCTCGAGGGCAGGCCGAAGTACCAGGTGACCAGGTTCCAGGCGATCGCCCCCACCAGCCCGCCGAAGACGACCAGCAGGGTGATCGAGCCGGGGTCCACCACGTCGCTGGCCACCGTGGCCGCCACCTCGAGCGAGATGAACGCGCCGACGAAGTTGAGGATGGCCGCGTAGCCGACCGCGATGCGCGGCGCCATCGCGCGCGTGGAGATCGAGGTGGCCACGACGTTGGCCGTGTCGTGGAAGCCGTTCGTGAAGTCGAACGCCAGGGCGGTGGCCACGACGATGATGACCGTGAGGAGCTCGCCCTCCATCGCTCGCTACGAGTTCTTGATCACGATGCCCTGGAGGATGTTCGCCACGTGCTCGGTGGCGTCGATCGCCTCCTCCAGGCGCTCGAAGATGTCCTTCCAGCGGATCACGACCATCGGATCGATGCCGTTGTCGAACAGCGAGGCGATCGCCTCGCGCACGATCCGGTCCCCGTCGTTCTCGAGCCGGTTGATCTCGACGGTGTAGTGCGAGATGTCCTTGAACCCGCGCATCCGCGGCATCGCCTCCGAGATCTGCCGGGCGCATGACAGCAGGACCGTGGCCAGGTCCTGGGCCTGAGTCATCGGGGCCTCGATCTTGTAGAGGCCCAGGTAGTCCGAGACCTCCTCGGTGTAGTCGACGACGTCGTCCAGCGCCGAGGCCAGCTGGTAGATGTCCTCCCGGTCGATCGGGGTGACGAACGTCTGGTTGAGGCGCTGGATGATGTCGTGGGTGATGCGGTCACCCTCCTGCTCGCAGATGAGGATCTCGCGAGCCAGCTCGTTGTGCTCAGGGAAGTCCTCGAGCATCTCTTCGAGCAGGCCCGCCGCGCGCAGGATGTTGCCGCCAGCCTCCTCGAACAGGTCGAAGAACTGGCGGTCGCGCGGTGCGAGGACACTCGGCAGGCGCACTGGTGCCCAAGCTATCAGGGGCTGACGTCGAACCTGGCCTGCTCGAGACGGCTCGCGAACGGCTCCCCCACGCGCTCCCGGACGAGCTCGACGACGGGCCGCCAGTCGTACTCGACGCGCCGCAGCTCGACTCGCCCCTCGTCGTGCAACACGGCGTAAGCCGCCTGGTGGTCGTGGTCGAACGGCATCCCGACGCTGCCGGGGTTGACCAGCTGGATGCCCTCCGGCGTCGTGCGCTCGAACTGGATGTGGGTGTGGCCG
>JBOGXS010000163.1:0-5358 GCA_050693815.1 Thermoleophilaceae bacterium
GCGCCCAGCCGCGCCCCCCGAAGCGCCGCAGCGCCGCGGGCAGCCCGGCGGCCGGCAGCGCCACGCACGCCGCCTGCGCGGCGTCCAGCAGCGAGGTGTCGAGCTCCAGGTACAGAGCACATCAGCCTGGCAAGGGCGCCGCGCGGGCTGCCACCATCCCCCCATGCGCACCGCCGTGCTCTCCGACCTGCACCTCGGCGCCAGCGCCGGGGCGGACGTGGCGCGCCGGCCGGATGCGCTCGAACGGCTGGCGGCGGCGGTCGAGCCCGCCGACCGCGTGGTGCTCCTCGGCGACGCCCTCGAGCTGCGCGAGCGGCCGCTCGCCGACGTGCTGGCCCTCGTGCGGCCGTCGTTCGAGCGGCTGGCGCCGGCCCTGGACGGCCAGCGCGTGGTGCTGGTGCCGGGCAACCACGACTACACGCTGGCGGAGCCCTGGCTCGCCCGCGAGCGGCTGGCGGGCCGGCGCATCGGCGCCGACAACGAGTGGCCCGTCGGGGACGAGGAACGCGACGGGCCGGCGGCACGGATCGCCTCCTGGCTTCCGGGCGCCGAGGTCACGCTCGCCTACCCGGGCCTTCGGCTGCGCCCCGACCTCTACGCCACCCACGGCCATTACCTCGACCTGCACCTGACCGTGCCGCGCCTCGAGTCGATCGCGGCGTCGACGATGGCGCGCGTCGGCGGCCGCGGCGGCGACTGCCGCAGCGCGGCCGACTACGAGGTGCTCCTCGGCCCCCTCTACGGCCTCTACGTCGCGCTCGCCCAGGGCGCGTCCCCGGGCACGCTCGAGCGCGGGGCGAGCATGTCGCGCACGGTCTGGAGCCGCGCCACCGGCGACGGCACGGTGGCGCGCGTGGCACTCGGCCGGATCACGATCCCGAGCGCCGTGGCCGCCCTCAACCGGCTCGGCATCGGCCCCTTCAAGCCCGAGCTGAGCGGGCAGGAGCTGCGGCGCGCCGGCCTCCTCGCGATGTCCCGCGTGGCCGAGGCGCTCGCCCCCGGCGTGGAGCACCTCCTGTTCGGCCACACCCACCGGCCCGGCCCCCTGCCCGGCGACGAGCAGGCCGAGTGGACCACCCTGTCCGGCACCCGCCTGTGGAACTCCGGCAGCTGGTACCTCGAGACCGCCTTCCTCTCGACCCGGGGAGAGGACAGCCCCTACTGGCCCGGCACGATCGTCTGGGTCGAGGACGACGGGCCGCCCCGGATCGACAACGCGCTGCGCGGCTACACGGCGGCCGGGGCGCCGCCTGCGGCTACCGGTCGGGGTGGATAGCGGTCAGGTCGAGCCGGCGCAGGCGCTCCGGGTCGGCCAGGATGTCCATCTCGACGATCCTCCCGTCCCTGACCGTGACGCCCATGACCGCGAAGGGCTCTCCGTCGCGGAGCGAGACGACCCCGGCGGCGCCGTTGATCAGCACGGGTCGCATGTCCAGGCCGAGGCGCGAGAACGTCAGCGCCCGGCTCCCCACCGCGTCGGCCCCACGGACCTCGGCCGACGCGCCCGCCCGCACGGCGCCGCCGTCGGCCCTGAGCACGACTTCCGGGTCGAGCAGGGCGACCAGCCCGTCGAAGTCGCCGTCCCGCGCGGCGGCGAGGAAGGCGTCGACGACCTCGCGCTGCGCGTCCAGGTCGGCGTCCGGAGGCGGGCTGGTGCCGCGCACGCGGCGGCGTGCCCGGCTTGCGAGCTGGCGGGCCGCGTCGGGGGAGCGGTCGACGATCGGCGCGATCTCGTCGAAGGGCACGGCGAACATGTCGTGCAGCACGAACGCGAGCCGCTCGGCGGGGGTCAGCGTCTCGAGGACGACGAGCAGGGCGAGCCCGACCGAGTCGGCCAGCAGCGCCTCGTGCTCGGGGTCGGTGCCGTCGGCGCGGTCCACGATCGGCTCCGGCACGTGCAGGCCGAGAGGCTCCTCGGCCCGCGACCGGCGCGAGCGCAGCATGTTCAGCGACACGCGCGCGACGACGGTGGTCAGCCACCCGCCGAGGTTGTCCACATCGCTGGAGTCAGCGCGGTTGAGCCGCAGCCAGGCTTCCTGGACGGCATCGTCCGCCTCGCTCAGCGAGCCGAGCATCCGGTAGGCCACCGCCCGCAGATGGGTCCGGTGGTCCTCGAAGCGCTCCGCCAGCCACTCGCGCTCGTCCATCGGTCACATTCCTCCGTCGGGTCGTGTCATGGAGGTAGACCCGCAATATCCCGCTGATCTGACCGAAAGATAAGGAGAACACGATGCGAGTCTTCGTCGCCGGGGCGAGCGGTGCGATCGGCACCCGGCTCGTCGCTCAGCTGATCCATCGAGGGCACGAGGTGATCGGCACCTTCAGATCGCCCGCGAGCGCCGAGCGTGTGCGGGCGCTGGGAGCGCGGCCGGTCGCGCTCGACCTGCTCGACGCGCGTGCTGTGCGGGAGACCGTGCTCGACACCGAGCCCGACGCGATCGTCCATCAGGCGACGGCGCTGGCGGATGTGCGCTTCTCGAGGAACCTCGACCGCACCTTCGCGCAGACCAACCGGCTGCGCACCGAGGGCACCGACGCGCTGCTGGCCGCCGCGCGCGAGGCGGGCGTGCGCCGCTTCGTGGCCCAGAGCTTCGCCAGCCTGCGGTACGCGCGCGAGGGCGGGCCGGTCAAGACCGAGGACGACCCGCTCGACCCGACTCCCGTGTCGTCGACGCGCGAGACGAACGCCGCGATGCGCTATCTCGACGAGGCGGTCACGGCCGCCGGCGGGATCGCGCTTCGCTACGGCGGCTTCTACGGCGCCGGCAACGACGGGATGGTCGAGCCCGTGCGCAAGCGGCAGTTCCCGATCGTCGGCGGCGGCGGCGGCGTTTCCTCGTTCATCCACCTCGACGACGCCGCCGCGGCGAGCGTGCTCGCGCTCGAGCACGGCGAGGCCGGCATCTACAACGTCGTCGACGACGAGCCCGCCCCGGTGCGCGAGTGGCTGCCCGTGCTCGCCGAGGTCCTCGGCGCCAAGCCGCCGCGGCGCGTGCCGCGCTGGCTGGCGCGGCTGTTCGCGGGTGACGCCGCGGTGATGATGGGCACCGAGTCGCGCGGGGCCTCCAACGTCAAGGCCAAGCGCGAGCTCGGCTGGCAGCCGCGCCACCCCAGCTGGCGCCAAGGCTTCGCCGCCGCCTACGCGTCGACTACCCGACCGGAGGGACGTATGGAGCGCTAGGCGACCGAGGCGGCCGGCAGCGGCGCCCGCGCGCCCAGCGCATAGGCGCCCGCGTCGAACTCGCGCGTGCGGCTGCGGAACGGCCACGTGAAGGTTGGCCAGAGGGTCGAGTTGCGCCCGTTGCGGTCGATGTACCAGCTGGCGCAGCCGCCCTCGGTCCAGACCGTCCCCTCGGTCATCCCGTCGATCTCGGCGTTGTAGGCCGCCTGGGCCTCGGGCCGCACCTCGACCGTGGCGGCGCCGCTGCGGCGCATCGTCCGCAGCGCGTCGGCCACGTAGCTCACCTGCGACTCGATCATGAACACGATCGAGTTGTGGCCCAGCCCGGTGTTGGGCCCGACCAGGAAGAACATGTTCGGGAATCCGGCTGTGGCCGCGCCCTTGTAGGCCGCGGGCGAGCCGTTCCAGGTGTCGGCCAGGCTGCGACCGCCGCGGCCGCGCACGCGGTGGGCGATCGGGACCTCGCTGACGAAGAAGCCGGTGCCGAAGACGATCGTGTCGACCTCGCGCTCGGTGCCGTCTGCGCCGACCACCGAGCGCGGGCGCACCTCGGCGACGCCCTCGGCGATCACCTCCACGTTCGGCCTGGTCAGCGTCGGATACCAGTCGTCGGCGGGGAGGATGCGCTTGCAGCCGATCGCGTACTCCGGCGTCAGCTTGCGGCGCAGCTCGGGGTCCGGCACCTGCTTCTTCAGGTGGCGCAGAGCGATGCGCTCGGCCAGCCTGCGGACGCGGTCGTGCCTGAACGGGATCACGAACGACTCACGAGCCCAGTAGATCCCCGCCCGCATCGCCAGCTGGGCCGCCGGCAGTCGCGAGTAGAGTGCGCGCTCGAGCGCCGTGACGGTCCGGTTTGGATGTGGCATCACCCATGGCGGCGTGCGCTGGAACACGTGCAGCCGGTCCACGTCGGACTGGATCTGCGGCACGAACTGGATTGCTGAAGCACCGGTGCCGACCACGGCCACGCGCTCGCCAGAGAGGTCGTGGTCGTGGTTCCAGGCGGCCGAGTGGAAGGCCGTGCCCGCGAAGGAGTCGAGGCCCGGAACGTCGGGCAGGCGCGGCTCGGCCAGCGGCCCCTGGCCCAGCACGAGCACCTCGGCGGTCAGCTCGCCCTGCGAGGTCTCGAGGCGCCAGCGCGACTCGGCCTGGTCCCACTCGGCCGACTCGAGCGCCGTGTGGAAGCGCACGTGCGGCAGCACGCCGAAGCGCTTCGCCACGTCGCGCAGGTAGTCGAGAATCTCGGCCTGGGGCGAGAACGTGCTCGACCAGCTCGGGTTGGGAGCGAAGGAGAACGAGTACAGGTGGGAGGGCACGTCGCAGCGGCAGCCGGGGTACGTGTTGTCGCGCCAGGTGCCGCCCACCTCGCCGGCACGCTCGAGCAGCACGAAGTCGTGCTCGCCGTCCTTGAGCAGCCTGATGGCCATGCCGAGGCCCGAGAACCCGCTTCCGACGATCACCGTGCGGTGATGATGCTGTCGCTGCGCAGCCGGCCGAGCCGGTTGCTTCCGCAAGGTGGTCACATGAGCCTCCTCAGTCCGGGCACGAGCAGGTCGACGGCCCAGTCCGCCACCTGCTCGACCGGCACCTCCGGGTGCTCCCACATCCAGAGCGCCACTCCCTCGTAGGCCGAGTTGACGGCGAAGGCAGCGGCCTCGAGCTCGCGCGGGTCCGCGTCCTCGCGGGCGAGCTCGGCCAGCAGCGTGTGGATCAGCCGGGCCTGGCTGCGCCGGACGCCGAGGGCCTGGTCGGCGAAGCGCCCGCCGCCGCCCATCGCCACCAGGTCGAACGCCACGCGGTTCTCGCGCGCGAAGCGCAGGAAGGCCAGGCTGCCCGCGCGCATGCGCGCCTCCGGCTCGTCCTCTGCGCGCACGGCGGCGGCGATGCTCTCGGCCATGCGCTCCACGGAGCGGTCGACGCAGGCGCGGAAGAGGCCGTCCTTGCTCTCGAACAGCTCGTAGACGACCGGCTTCGTCACGCCCGCGCGGCGGCAGAGCTCGTCCATCGACGCGCCCGCGTACCCGCGCTCGGCAAAGAGATCCTCGGCCAGCTCCACGAGCTGGTGCCGGCGCACTGCGCGCGGCACGCGGCCGTGCCGGAAATCCTCGATACGGGCGGCTGCCTCCACTTACCGGTGGTAGGTTACCGTGGGTAGGTCAGCCTGTCAAGGCCGAGCC
>JBOGXS010000164.1:0-12213 GCA_050693815.1 Thermoleophilaceae bacterium
CGTCCAGGCCGAGCTCGGCGAGGCGGTCGAGTTCGCCTTCCGCCCCGGCCTCGCGGGCCGCGACCCCGATCGCGCGCTCGCGGCGGCGCTGGAGCTGCCCGAACGGATCGCCGCGGCCGACGGCAAGCGGATGATCGTGTTCTTCGACGAGTTCCAGGACATCGCCAGCCCGTCGCGGCCCTTCGGCGAGCCCGACCGGCTGACCAAGCAGATGCGCGCGATCTTCCAGCGCTCACCGAGCGTCAGTTTCCTGTTCACGGGTTCGATCGAGCACCTGATGCGCGACCTGTTCGGCCCCGGCGACCGCGCGCTGAGTCGGTTCGGCGCGTTCCGCGCCCTCTCACCGATCACCACCCAGGAGTGGCGACGCGGCCTCGCCGCGCGCTTCGAACACGCCGAGCTCCCTATCGACGAGGGCGCCCTGGCGCTGCTCGTCGATCTCGGTGGCGGACATCCCCGCGCGACGATGCTGATCGCCCGTGAGGCACTCACCGCAGCGCTCGCCACGAAACGCAAGCGGGTTGAGGAGCCGGAGGTCCGCGCGGGGTTCGAACTCGCGCTGTCCGCCGACCGCCTGCGCCATGAGCAGGCGCTCGAGCGCATCAAGCTCACCAAGCACGCCCAGAGCGTCGCAATGCGGATCGCCCGCGACCAGCGGCCGTACCCGGGGCTCGCTCCATCCGCGGCCCAGCGCGCGCTGCGGGCGCTCGAACTGGCCGGATTCGCCGACAGCCCCGCTCGCGGGGAATGGTGCGTAGCCGACCCGCTCCTGCGCCGCTATCTCGCCCAGCTACCGGGCCGGTGAGCGCCGAGCGGTACCGAGAGAGATCGCGGAGTACCGGGGTTCTCGCCACATAGGAAACCCCCACTTTCGCGGGGGCCTCCCTTAGCCGGCCGGTAAGCCGGAACTCGTCACGCTAGGCGCGCTGGCCTCCTCCGGCCTGCCCGAAGGGGGTTTCGATGCAAGCCGAGCTGGACGACTTCGTGCGCTACTGCGCGGTGGAGCGGCGCCTGGCGCCGCTGACCTGCTCCGCCTACGAGCGCGACGTGCGCGCCTGCCTGCGCTTCCTCGCCGCCGAGGGGATCGCCGCCTGGGCGCAGGTGCGCGCGCCGCAGCTGCGGCGCTTTCTCGCCGCCGAGGCGCAGCGGCGGCCGGCGGCCTCGAGCCAGGCGCGCACGATCGCGGCGCTGAAGGGGTTCTTCCGTTTCTGCGTCGAGAGCGAGTACCTGGAGCGCGACCCCGCGCTCGCGCTGCAAGCCAAGGGCGGCCGCCAGCGTGTGGTGCCGATCCACCCCGCGCTGGTGCCGCTGTTCCTCGACTATCTGCGCACGCGGCTACCGCTCAGCGGCCGGGCGCTGTTCGTCGGCGTGCAGGGACGCCGCCTGTCCGTGACGGTGCTGTCGCAGACCTTCCGTCACTACGCCCGCCACGCCGGCGTCACCGAGCGCAAGCAAATCACCCCCCACACCCTGCGCCACGTGTTCGCCTCCGAGCTCTTGAGCGCCGGCGCCAACCTGCGTCAGATCCAGGAGCTGCTCGGCCACAAGCACCTCGACTCCACCCAGCGCTACACCCGCGTCACCGCCCACCAGCTGCGCGGCGCGATCAAGCGACTGCGCTGGGCCGCGTGACGCGATCGGTCAGCCGCGCCGTCGCGGGTTCACTTATAGCGGGGGCGGGATTTGAACCCCTACCCCCGACGCTGGCCTACCGCTTTGTCGAGGTCGTCCAGCGACCCATGTAGCCGCTCTTCGAATGCCGTCGGGCCAAAGGAGGTTCGCGATGAGGCCCTGACCAACGGGCTGCGAGAAGTGTGGGGCGTCCGCCTGAGCTGCTTCTTCCTCGGGCGCTCGCTGGTTGCGAGCAGACCTGCTCCACACTAGTGAACGCCCCCGGCGGCTTCTTCGCACGGACCGCCGCCCAAGGCGGGGCGCGATCCGTGATGGCGCGAGCCAGGCGGCGCTCAGGCGGCGAGCTCGTCGTCGACGCCGAGCTCGTCACGGATCCACGCCGCGTCGGCGATCTCTTCCCCAAGCACCTGCGACGACCACTCCTGGATTCGACGGCCGACCGCGTCGTCGAATCGCGCCTCCTTCTCGGCGCGTTCGTGCCCGGCCAGACAGCAGCGCTCGTACTCGCGCCCACTGCCGCACGGGCAGGCGCTGTTCCTCGAAACGGTCATCTGGGCCGACGGTAATAACCGCTTCGGACGCCCCCGAAGACTCGCTGTCAGAGGCCGAGGATGAGCGTAAGTGCCTCGTCCACCGCGCGCACCTCGCGCGCCTCGAGGCGCCCCACCGATTGGCCGAGGCGCCGCGGATCCACCACCGTCGTCTGCTCGACGAGGACGCGGGTCTCGCGATCGTCGAGCGTGACCGGAGGGCGAAAGCTCGCCGGCTGGGCGCTCGTCGAGGTGGGCGCAACGAGCGTGGTGCTGAGGTCGAGGAACTCGTCGGCCTGCACGATCACCGCGTAGCGGGCGCCGCGCTGCTCATGCCCGCGCACCCTGCGAGGCGCTGGCAACCGGAACACCTCGCCGCGGACCATCTCAGTCCGAAGACTGTGGCGCCAACTCTGCCATCTGCTCGCGGATGATGCGCATCTCCTCGCGATCGGCCTGATCGGCCGCCACCCGTCGCGCCTCCTCGCGGATCGCGGAGCGGACTCGCCGGCGCGCCGCGGCCTCCCGCAGCGCCGTGCGCACCGCCTCCGAATCCGTCATACCAGCACCGCGGACCACGTCCAAGGCCGCGGCGGCGGAGTCATCGAGGCGAACGTGAAGCGAGCGCACCACCAGCTGAACTGTAGCACGGATCATGCTACAAGCCCGGCCTCACACGCGGCGGATCCGCGACCGGCTACCAGATCACGGAGGTGCGGGAACTGCTGTAGCACCACGGAAGGTCGGCATGGCCACGCCAGCGGTACGGCCCCGGGGCTCCTGCCTCCCACACGCGAACCGACAACGAGTTGGCTGTCGCGGAACCGTGACGAGTCACCGGCGACTCGGCACATAGAAAACCCCCGCGTCTGCGGGGGTTTTCCTTAGCCGGCCTGTAAGCCGGATCCTGTCTCGAGCAGCCATCCGTCTCGTCCGGCGACGGTCGAAGCCGTCCCGGACGGGGCTCTCGCCCTGCGGCCTACCTGGAGCTCGGCGGGCAGCGTCGTCGCTCCTGCTTGGCCTTGCACCGGGTGGGGTTTGCCTGGCCGCCGCGTCGCCGCGACGCCGGTGCGCTCTTACCGCACCATTTCAACCTTGCCGGCACCAGCCACATGATTCCCTGCGCAGCCGGCCGAGCCGGCTGCTTCGGGCCTCGTGTGGCTGGCGCTTAGGCGGTGTGTTTCTGTGGCACTGTCCCGCGGGTTTCCCCGGGTCGGTTCCCCGACCACCCCGCCCTGCGGTGTCCGGACTTTCCTCGAGGGGCCGGTTGTCTCCCCGACCTCCCCGCGGCTGCTTGGCCGGCAGCCGTCAAGTGTAGGCCCCGATCGGGGCGGCGAGCAAGCGGTCGAGCGGTCGAGCGGTCGAGCGGGCGAGGCTCAGGTGAGCGTCGAGCCGCAGTCGCCGCATCGGGCGGCGCCATCTTCGGGGCGCATCTCGGCGTGGCAGACGGGGCACTCGGCCCGGCCATCCGCACGCACGGCCCGCCAGGCCTCCTCGAGGCGCTCCTCGAGCGTCGGGCGGCGCCCGCCCGCCGGACGGGCCCGGCCCGCCTCTCCGAACGGGGACAGCGTCGATTCCAGCAAGGCGGTGGTCACGTGACCCTCCTACACAGGCCGACCACGCGCCCGATGACCTTCGCGTCGCGCGTGCGGATCGGCTCCATCGTCTCGTTCTCCGGCTGCAGGCGCACGTGATCCTCCTCGCGGAAGAGGCGCTTCACCGTCGCCTCGTCGCCCACGAGCGCGACGACGATGTCCCCGTCGGCGGCCGTCTCCTGGCGGCGGACGATCACGTAGTCGCCCTCCAGGATGCCTGCGTCCCTCATCGAGTCACCCTTCACCCGCAGGACGAACTCGCCGTCCTCGCCGCCCGCGATCCCCGGCACGGGGACGTACTCCTCGATGTTCTCCTCCGCCAGCACAGGCGACCCCGCGGCCACCTGCCCCACGACGGGCAGACGGTCCGACGACACGGCCTGCCTCGCCTTGTCCTTGAGCACCTCGATCGCGCGCGGCTTGGTGGGATCCCGTCGCAGCAGCCCGAGCTTCTCGAGGTTGGCCAGATGGGCGTGCACGGTCGACGAGGAGGTGAGGCCGATGGCCTTCCCGATGTCCCGCACCGTGGGTGGGTAGCCGTGCTCGCCGACGTAGCGCTTGACGAAGTCGAATATCTCCTGCTGGCGCTTGGTGAGGCTCAGCTCGACCATTCAGACCTCCCGTGGGGCCGGTTGGTTGCGTGATTCGAACATGTGTTCGCAGAGTAGCCGGCCGGTCGGACGACATCAAGGGGCGGTCGGACCGGCTCTATACTCGGCGTGCCACGCGCCTGTGGCGGAATTGGTAGACGCGCAAGGTTGAGGGCCTTGTCCTGCTTATGCGGGGTGGGAGTTCGAGTCTCCCTGGGCGCACTGAAGGAGTCCCGCAAACTCACGTGTTTGCGGGCTCAAGGGGAGAAGGCAGGCCCCCGGAGATTCTTGCGGGGCAACACGAAAGGCAACAAACGGTTCGGCTCCGCGCCTGCTCGACGCACGAAGATGAGCGCGCAGGGGCGCTACCTTCGGGCAACCAGCTCCTCGGGGGCGCCGAAGCGCCCCTCCCAGATGGCCGCCTCCGCCCGCAGCGCCGCTCCGCGCAGGAAGCTCTTCTCGAGGTGTCCGTACTGGCGCTCGGTGGTAGTGATCGAGGCGTGGCCGAGCTGGCGCTGGACGTAGATCAGGGGCAGTCCGGCAGCCAGCCACGACGCCGCGGCGGTGTGCCTGAGGTCGTGCAGGCGCAGTGACTCGCGCAGGCCGGCGTCGCGAAGTGCCTCCTTGTGCGCCCCGCGCGAGAGGTCGCGGCCGTCGAGCCGCCCGCCGTCCTCGCTCGCGAACACCGGGCGCCCGGCGGGGTCGGCCATTCCGTGCTCGCTCTGGCGCGCCTGCAGGTTGCGCACGACCCGCTCAATCCGGGGACCGAACTCGACGCCGCGAAAGCGATCTCCCTTGGTGCTGCCGCGGACCTCGCGTCTCCCGCGCCCGGCTTTGCGGCTGGCCGTTACCAGGAGCGTCGCTCGTTCGAGGTCGACGTCCGCCCAGACGAGCTCGAGGGCCTCGGAGATCCGCAGCCCGCAGGCGATCAGCACCTCGGCCAGCGGCCGGAAGCGGGCCGAGCAGGCCTCGAGGTAGAGCGGGATCTCCGACAAGCGCAGGAAGATCTCCGGCTGGGCGGCCGGCACCTTGATCCGCCTGCGCGCCCCCGGGGCGGACGCCGCCGGGTTGCGGGCGATCAGCCCGTCCTCGACCGCGTGGCCGAGGGCGACGCGCAGCGGGATCAGCGAGTTGTTGACCGTCTTCGCGCCGAGCAGCCGCGGCGCCACGGCGGGGGCGGATCGAGCTCGCCCGCCCAACGCGCGGTAGAGCTGCTCGGGCCGCCCGCGCCGAGCCACCCCGCGGCGCTGGCCTTGACGAGCGATCAGACCGGCCCGCTCGAGCCGCTCGAGGTGGCGCCCTGCGCTTGGCGCCAGAGCGAGGGCGCGCGAGAACTCCTGGACCGTGAACGAGCCGAGCTGCTCGGCCGCGCCCTGCGGCGCCTCCAACCCCTCAGCGCCGAATGATGCACCGGACGCCGCGCCCTCGACGAGCTGGGCGACGTAGCGGCGCACGTGCGCCGGGGTGATGTCAGCAAGCCGCATCTCCCCGAAGAACGGCTTCAGCCGACGCTCAACGTGCCCGCGGTAGTCGCGATAGGTCCCCTCCTCGATCCGCGGTCGATGCTCGGCCAGCCAGCGATCGATGTAGATCGCGAACGTGTCACGGCTGGCGATCACCCGTCCCGCGTTCACGTCGGCCATCGTCTGGGTCAGGAACCGCTCGGCCTCGCGCACGCCGGAGAACCCCTTCTTCTTCCTCTGCACCCCGTTGGAGGTGCGGTAGACGGCCATGTAGCGCGTGGTGCCGTCGGCGAGCTCGTAGGGATAAATGCTGCCCTTGGCCATGATTCTCCTCCGGGGTGGAATTAGTGGACGTGCCAGACCGAGCGCCTCGTCAGCCTCTCCGCTGCGTGGCGGCGCGTTGGAGCGTGTCGCGGGCGGTGTCGCCAGGCTGCCAGGCGGCGCGGGCGCGTCCGATCCAGGCGATCAGGTCCGACTCGACGAAGCGCAGCGGTCCGTCCGGGCCACCCAGCCTGATGGACGGCAACCGCCCGTCCTTGGCCGCGTCATGCAGCCACGAGCGGGACACCCCAAGGCGCGAAGCCACCTCGCCCGGCTTGAGCAGCGTTTCGAGCGGCGAGCCCATGGCCCCCGCGTGATCGCGGCCGAGCCCGCGCGCACCCGTCATCGGCTTCCGCCCGCACCCGTGCACCTGCTGTTCGGTCCATTCTCGGCTCGCTCACGCGCATGCCCTCTACCCATAAAGGACGGCGAGAGCCCTCTGCATACCCCCCGCAGCTTCTGCAAAAACTGCGGTCGCGGGCCCACGGGCTGCGCTAGTCGCGCCGGCCTCTGGGTGGGCTTACGCATCGTAGGGTGCAACTGTGTAATAGGGATGCGAACGCAGCGTGTGCCGGTCGCTGTTGAGTCACGTGCGCGTGGCGCCCGCAGGGCCTGCGCCAGCGAGGTTGAAGCGATTGGACGCGGCCCGGTCGAGGCCGTGTTCGAGAGAGGAGCGGATGAGAGCAACACGGCAATCGGTCGGGAGCGTGCAGGGCGGGCACCGCGTGAGGGGTCCCTGGTCGGTCAGCGTCGCCGCCCCGCCCAACAGGGCTACCATTGGCGACGGTGGATACGGCCCCCGGCAAACACCAGCCAGCGAGTGAGATCGATCTGCGGCATCCGCTCGAGGTCGACCCGCTAGCCGACAGCTGGACGATCGAGGTGCCGGCTGAGAAGTGGGAGCAAGTTACTGAGCGCTTCGACGATCCGCCCGCGCCGGGGGAGGGCTCTGCTAAGACTGAGGCCGCTTACGGGCGGCTCTTCGGTTGACGTTCACCCAGCCGCGCCCGATCGACGACCGGGACGCCCTCACGCCCTTCGACTGTGGGGTCGAAGCTCTCAACCAGTGGCTCGCCGAGCGCGCGCTGCGAGCGCACCGGCGCGGTAGTGCGCGCACGTACGTGGTCGTGGGTGCCGATGGGCTGGTGGCCGGCTACCTCGCGCTCGCGGCCACGGGCATCGGCCGCCAACGCGGCCCCTTTCACCGCGACATGCCGGATCCTGTCCCCGCCGTCCTGCTCGCCCGTCTCGCTGTCGCCGACGGCGCCCAAGGGCGCGGTCTCGGCCGGGCGCTCGTCGAACACGCCTGGCGCACCTGCCGAGCCGTCAGCGAGCAGATCGGAGTCCGCGGGCTCGTGGTCGACGCGACCGACGAGAACGCCACACGGTTCTACCGCAGCTGCGACTTCGTACCCATCGCCACCGGCGAACCCACCCTCGCGAGAATCCTGACGGGCTAGCAACCACCGCGAGACGCTCCCGCTCACAGGGGAAAGGAACACTCTGGGGGCCGTCGCTCGTCGTGGTCGGCCGGCTTCTCCTTCGCGCCGGGAGCGATCCTCAAAGGGCTGGGTGGCGGCGCTACTGCTTTCACGCGAATGGAGGCGTCCGAGCAGTGGTACTCATTACTCAATGCGACCCCTTCGTTATTCCATCAACGTCACATTGGACGGATGCTGCGATCACCGCGCAATATCCGCGGACGAAGAGACACATCGTCACGCGACGAAGATTCTCGACCAGGCCGACGCTCTCCTCTTCGGCCGGGTGACGTACGAGATGATGGAGTCAGCCTGGCGGCCGCCGGGGCAGCCGGAAGCGATGCCTGATTGGACGGCGCCTTTCGGCCGGACGATCGACGCGGCAAAGAAGTACGTCGTGTCGAGCACCCTGGACCGGGTCGATTGGAACGCGGAGCTCGTGCGCGGGGATCTGGGAGAAGCCGTTCAGGAGCTGAAGCGGGAGTCGGGTCGGGGACTGTTCGTGGGAGGCGTGAAGCTTCCGCTGGCGTTGGCGGAGCTGGGGTTGATCGATGAGTACGAGTTCGTGGTGCAGCCCAGGCTGGTGGGCCACGGGCCGACGTTGTTCGCTGGGCTATCGAAGCGTGTCGACTTGAGGCTCGTGGGCCGGCTGGAATTTGGCTCAGGGGCGGTGGCGATGCGGTACGAGCCTAGAACGTAGCCATCGGGCTTGTTTAGCGAATGCGCGGTCGTCTACGCCGAACTACAGGCACGCCCGGTGGTTATCTCCCCCTCCGCGCTCCTCCCTTGCCCGAGAAGGAGAAGCGCGGCCCGCCCACAGATGGGTGATCGCTCCCGGCGCGAAGGGGTGGTGCGTCCGAGCCCAAGGGGGACAGCGGACAGACGCACCGTGACTCTTCAGAGGAGTAGACCGACGCTGGCCGGCATCGTCGGCGCCCGACGCGCGTGGACCGCGCTGATGATCTCGGCTCGGTCAATCCCTTGGAGATAGATCGATGTGACCCGGAGGTTCGCGTGGCCGAGCTGGCGCTGGATGACGTTCAGCGGAACACCTTCGCGGGCCATCTCGACTGCGTGCGCGTGACGCAGCTGGTGCGGGGCGAAGCGGCGCCTTACCCCGGCCTCGACGGCGAGCCGTCGTAGCTGTAGTCGCACGGCTGGTGCTGCCCACGGCCTGCCGCGGGTCGGGCCGTCGATGACGCAGAACAGTGGCCCGACCGGGAGCGTCGCCCGGCGGTCCAGCCAAGGCCGCAGCTGGCCCCAGCCCCAGTCGTCCATCCCGACCTCGCGCCGTCGGCCACCCTTGCCCTCGCAAACGAGCAGCGCACCACGGGCGGGCTCGAGGTCGCCCTCGCGCAGATCGAGCGCCTCGCTGAAACGCAGGCCAGCCCGCCACAGCACCACGATCAGCCCGCGGACCCGGTCACCGTGTTCACCGCCGCCCGCCTGGCGCATCACGGCGACCATCTCCTCGACCCGTGGCGGGTCCGCCGGGTAGCTCATCCCCTGATACAGCGCGGCAACCCCTGGGCCGCGCCCAGCGCTGGCCGGCCCAGGCACAGCGCACCGGCAGCGTCCGGGTCCGCGAGACCCCTACCCCCTGTGGCCCGGGCGCCTGTCGCCCGCGCTCGTCGACGACCCGCGGCGGCGGGCTCACGTGGGCGCGCTGGCACGTCGCCCGCTTTCGCCTACGATCCGTCGATGTCCCCCAGGCCTCTGCCGTACGTCGATCCAGTCCGGCGTCGAGGCCTCGTGCAGCGCGTTCTCGTGGCGCTCGCCAGCTTGAGGTTGATCGGCCGCATCTCCAAGACGGCACTGTGGCGGAGCACCATGTGGAAGCTCGAGAGGAACCTCCAGCGCCTCAGCGGCGGTCGCCTGACCGCTGCGCCAGGGCTTCCAACCGCGCTACTCGAAACCCGCGGCGCGAGAACCGGCCGCCGACGTCAGATCGCGGTCATCTACTTCCACGATGGCGAAGCGGTGATCATCGTCGCCTCACAAGCCGGCTATCCCGGGAATCCGGCCTGGTACCACAACGCTCGTGCGCACCCCGAGGTTGTGCTCGGTGGCCATCCTTTTCGGGCGCATGTCGTCGAGGACGAGACAGAGCGGCAGCGACAGTGGGGGCTCGCCGATCAGGTCTTTCCGGGCTACAAGCACTACCGTGTCGACGCGGGTCGTCACGGTCGCACGATCCCGCTGCTGCGCTTGGAAGCGGAATCAGCCAACCCCTCCTGACCGTTCTACGGGGCGGCCATGTGCTTGTCGTCGTACATTGCCCGGTCGGCCTCGCGCATCAGCTCGTCGACGTGCGGGTCCGGTCGGCTGAGGCCGATCCCGGCGCTCGCGCGAACGCAAAGCGTCAGGGCACTGATGCCGATGGGCTCGGCGATCGCCCCGCTCACCCGCTCGCGCAGCTGCGCGGCCGCCGCGGCGACGTCGACGGCGCAGCAGCACGGCGAACTTCATCGCCTCCGATGCGCCAAGTGCGCTTTGCGTCCAGATTGGCGGTCAGTCGGAAGCGGGTGGCCGGAACCCTCTGCCCGTCGCGATCCGCGACTTCAAGCCCGTCCTCTTCGTAGCCGACGCCGCGGCTCACGACGCCGGCGGCTCGGTTGTCCTCGAAGGCAGCGGTCACTGCGGCCACCGCGTGGAGGTGCTCGAAGGCGAGCGTCAGCACACCTCGACGCCTATTTCTCGCCCCTAGCCGAGCCCCCCCGCCGGCGGCCAAGCTCGGGATGGGTGCTCGAGCGCGTTAGAGGCCACTGCCCCAGTGTCCTGCAAAGCGATCCCTAGCGAGACACCGCCGGCTCTGTCGGACGGATGCACGCGTCCCGAATCGCCCGCTGTCTGGCTCTCGCAGCGGACGAGCAGGAGAAGCGACGGAGTCACCACGCGGACGATCCCTTCCGGCGCCATCCAGTGGCGTCGGCCCGGGGCATGGTCATTGCGGGGTTCGGGGGAGCGGGGTGGGCGCGGCGGCGGGTCAGGCGGCGAGAGTCTGGTCGGGCCACGTTCCGGTGCGTACGCGTTCGTAGAGGGTGTCGGGCGCGAGGTCCGCGCCGCCGGGCCAGGTGACCGTGCCCGTCTCGGTGTCGACCTCGACCCTCGCGAAGCCCTCCGATGTGCGGGCCGCTTCGAACACGGGGCCGCGCATCCTGTTGAGGACTTCGACCTCGCCTTGTAGTCCGTCGGCGAACGTGACGGCGAGTACGCCGTGGCCGACGGCACGGGCTTCGGTTATGTCGGGCGTCAGGCCGATCATCGCAGTGGCTCCACCTGCTGAAGTGTTTCACCCGCGCGGGCGCGGCGCCAGTTCTCGGCGAGTTCGTGTTGGTGGAGCTCCGCCCAGGCGAGCACGAACCGCAGCTGGCGGCGCCCAAGGCTGCTCTCGATCACTTCCATGGTGTCGATGCGTACCTTTGCGCTCCCCTCGGAGTGGCGCGCATGGAAATGCGGAGGCCCGTGATCGTCGAAGTACATCGCGATCACGATCCCGAAGAAGCGACTGATCGCCGGCACGCTGCGCATCTTCTCGCCTGGCGGGGTCGACGCTCTCGAGCTGAGCTGAGCTGGGCCGGGCGTTCTTCCCGGTTCCGGTGGTCGGGCGGCCCGGTCCTCTGGTAGGCCCCACGCGCATTGCCCGTTCTACAAGGGAGGAACCGATGTCCGTGCATTCCAGTTTTGATGTGGCGGGCCGGCGGCGCTCACCGGCAACGACCGCCCAGTTCCACCTCGGCCGCGTGCCGGGAAACAAGGGAATGAACTACCCGGCGGACCCGCCGCGGGTCGAGGAGATCGTCGCCGTGATGCGCCAGGCCGGGGTCGGAATCCACGGGGACCGCGTCCGCGGGCTGATCGTTGTGCTCTGGCGGGCGGGCCTGCGGATCGGGGAGGCGCTCGACCTGCACGAGGGCGATCTCGAGCCCGCCCGTGGTGCCTTGCTCGTCCGCGAGGGTAAGGGCGGGCGCCGCCGCGAGGTCGGCATGGACGACTGGGGCTGGGGCCAGCTACGGCCCTGGGTGGCCGAGCGGGTGACGCGCCCGGTCGGGCCGCTGTTCTGCGTGATCGACGGGCCGACCCGCGGCAGGCCGTGGTCCGCACCGGCCGTGCGGATCCAGCTCCGCAGGCTCGCCACGGAGGCCGGGGTGAGGCGTCGCTTCGCCCCGCACCAGCTCCGTCACGCCCACGCCGTCGAGATGGCGCGCGAAGGTGTTCCCCTGAAAGTGATCCAGCGCCAACTGGGCCACGCGAACCTGCGCGTCACCTCGATCTACCTCCAAGGGATCGACAGCGCGGAGATCATCAACGCCGTCCACGCCCGCCGGGCACCGATGATGCCCGCAAGCGCCGGCCTACACCTCTGACAGATCCGAGGCTCACGGCGCGTCCGCGGCCCTCAACCGAACGCGGACGCGCCACCCCCTTTGCGCCGAATGCGATCGTCCAGCAGGGTGTGCCGTCGCTTCTGCTTCTCGTCCGGAGCAGGCATGCGGTGGACCAGGGCTCGGGCGCTCGCATCGCAAAGGGAGCGCTGGGGCGCGACGCGTTCTCCTCGCGGGTTCCCGTGGATGGGGCGCCCTGCTTCTGGCGAGGAGCAG
>JBOGXS010000165.1:0-2550 GCA_050693815.1 Thermoleophilaceae bacterium
CGACGACGGTGCGCGCCTGCGGGCTCATGACGGCGCCGAGCCGGCCAGGGCCATGATCTGCCGGTTGCCGGCGCCCCAGCTGGGATGGAAGCTGGCCGCCGCGATGCGCCAGCCCGCCTCGGTGCGCACGAGCCGGTGCTCGTAGCGGCCCGCCACGATCCAGAGCGGGTCGCCGTATGCGTTGGCCAGGCGATGGGCGGCGTGCACATAGGCGCGGGCGTCCGCCCTGTCGCCGTCGAGCTCGACCTCGTGGTTGGAGATCAGATGGTGGGTGGCCTCCAGGCCGCCGAGCCCCTGCCGCCAACCGCCCACGAGCTCGCTCGGTGAGACGTCCGCCGCGGCCACGCCCGACAGCTCGCTCCAGTCGGCTCGCACGGGGTCGGTGAAGAGCTGCTCCAGCGCGTGCCAGTCGCGCGCGTCGGCCAGCGTGCCCATGCGCACGACCAGCTCGCGCACCGCCCGCTCGTCCTCCAGGCCCCGCACGCGACGCTCGAGGTCGTGAAGATCAGGCCCGCCGTTCATGGCTGACCGAGCCGCGCGACCTCGATCGTCGTGCTCGTTGGTGACTGTGTGGTGCTCATCGGCTCCTCTCGGGCTCTTGGTCTCGCTTGCCTCCATTCAGGTTGGAGCCGTATGGGCGCGGCAACAAGCGGCGATCGCTCCTCGCACCCAGTAGCCTGAGTTATCGATGTGGGAGTCGGTCGAGCTGCGCGACATCCGCGCCTTCCTGGTCCTTGCCGACGAGCTGCACTTCGGGCGCACGGCCGAGCGCCTCGGCCTGACCCAGTCGCGCGTCAGCCAGACGATCCGAACGCTCGAGGCCCGGCTCGGCGGTCCGCTGTTCGAGCGCACCAGCCGCCGCGTGCGGCTGACGGCGCTGGGCGAGCGGCTGCGTGACGCCGCCGGGCCCGCGTACGCCGATCTCCAGCGCGCCCTGGCGGACGTCTATGCAACGGGTCGCGAGATCAGCGGCGAGCTGAGGCTCGGTGTGCTGGTGTCAAGCTCCGGGGGCCCGGCGCTGATCGACATCATCCAGGCGTTCGAGTCCCGCCACGGCGGCTGCCGCGTCCAGATCGTCGAGCTCGCGCTCAGCGATTCGCTCGAGCCGCTGCGACGTGGCGAGGTGGACCTCATGGCGATCCGCCTGCCGATCGCCCAACCCGACCTCACCGCCGGCCCGGTGCTGTCGCGCGAGGAGCGCGTCGTGGCCGTGGCGACCGACCACCCTTTCGCGGCCCGCGAAGCCGTGTCGCTGGAGGATCTCGCCGACCAGACCGTCGCCGACGGCACCAACCTGCCGCCCGAGCTGCGCGAGGGCCTCTCGCCGAGCTACCCCGCGCGGCCGGCCGATCACGCGCGCCGCCCCGATGGACACGATCGCCGAGATCCTGGCCGCCGTCGCCCGCGGCGAGCTCGTGCACCCAACCGTGCCTTCCCTCCAGGACTACTACGGGCGCCCCGGAGTCGCCTACGTCCCCTTCAGCGATGCGCCCCCGTCCGAGAGCGGCCTGGTCTGGCGCACCGCCTCTTCCGCGCACCCCGCGATCCGCGCCTTCGTGCGCGTCGCTCGAGAGATACTGAGCGACAGCCGCTTGTGAGGGGGCGGGCGGCGCCCTGGGTGCGCCAGACCGGGCGAGCGCGATTTGCCGACGGGGACGGGTCGACTACTCTGACCGGCTGATGATCGGTGGTCAAAGGAGGGCGCGATGAGTGTCGAGTTCCTGCTCACCTCCCTGATAATCGTCGCCACGCCCGGCACCGGCGTGCTCTACACGTTGGCGGCCGGGCTCACACGCGGCGCCCGTACGAGCATCGTCGCTGCGGCCGGCTGCACGCTCGGCATCGTTCCCCACATGGCCGCCGCGATCACCGGTCTCGCGGCGCTGCTACACACGAGCGCGGTCGCGTTCGGAGTCCTGAAGTACCTGGGCGTGGCCTACCTCCTCTACCTGGCTTGGAGCACGCTCAAGGACAAGGGCACGCTCGCGGTCGAGGAGGAGGAGGATGCTCCGAGCTCGGCGCGGAAGACGATCACCACCGCGATCCTGATCAACATCCTCAACCCGAAGCTCACCACCTTCTTCTTCGCCTTCCTGCCGCAGTTCGTGAGCTCCGAGGATTCTCAGAGCTTCCTTCGCATGCTCGAGTTGAGCGCGGTGTTCATGCTGATCACTTTCGTCATCTTCGGCATCTACGGCGTATTCGCGGCGGCGGTCAGGGAGCAGGTCATCACCCGCCCCCGGGTACTGACCTGGATGCGCCGCGTCTTCGCCGGCTCGTTCGTCGCGCTGGGCGCGAAGCTCGCCTTCACCAGGCAGTAAGCCGCGGCCGGATCGCCGGTGAGAGCGTGCTCCGCGCTGGGCGGGTCGCGTGGGCGGGGTCAGGCGGTGGCGCCTCCGTCGAGGACGAGGTCGTGGCCTACCGCGAAGCCGGACTCCGGTGCGGCGAGCCAGAGCACGGCGGCGGCGACCTCGTCGGTGGTGGCGACCCGGCCGATCGGGAGCGAGTCCTTCATGCGGGCGTCGCGGCCGCCGTCGGTCTCGCCGGGCA
>JBOGXS010000166.1:0-3748 GCA_050693815.1 Thermoleophilaceae bacterium
GCGCACCAGCCCCCTGTCGGCCGAGGAGCTTGAGCGGCTGGCGCGCGCGGGCGCCGACCTGCGGGCGATCTTCGACGCCCCCACCACCAGTCAGCGAGACCGCAAGCTGCTGCTGCGCGCGCTGATCGCCGAGGTCTGCGTGACCGTCGAGCGCCAGGCCGGCACGATCGATGCGTGCATCACCTGGGAGGGCTCGCGCCGTTGACGCTGCGCCGCCGGGGGCAGACCTACCGCACCACCCCGGAGGACACGGTCGCGCTCGTGCGCCGCCTGGCCGCCCACTACGACGACAAGACGATCGCGCTCGTGCTCGCCAACCAGAAGCGGCGCACCGCCACCGGCCTCAGGTTCTGGAGTTCCCCCGCTTTCGTGGACACCTGAGCGTTGAGCGCGTTGAGCGCTCTGCGAGAGGATGGTGTTCATGCCAGCTCCGTATCCAATCGACTTCCGCCGTGAGGCGGTCGCCTTGCTCAAGAGCAGCGGCAAGACGGTCCCGCAGCTCGCGTCCGAGTTGGGGGTCTCGCCGCAGTCGTTGCGCAGCTGGGCCCGCCAGCTCGATGTGGATGAGGGTCGCGCCGCGGGCTTGACCTCCGCCGAGCGCGACGAGTTGCGGCGGCTGCGTCGGGACAACCGGATCCTCGCCGAGGAGCGTGAGATCCTGAAAAAAGTGCCCCTGGCCGCCGTGGCGGCCGCCTCTGCGGGGTGAGAATCCCCGGCGTTGGGCGTCGTCCGGATCGACGCCGTCGCCGCTTGGTGCGATCGAGCCCGTAAAAAAGTGTGGCGCGGGGACTTGTGGTGCCGTTGACTGCTGCTTCGAGCGCGTACCTCAGACTCATCGCGGTAGGTCCCCTCCGGACGACGCGGAAGCCGTCTCGATCGGAGGGATGTGATGGAGGTAGTTGCTGAGCGGTGCGCGGGTCTTGACGTGCATCGTGACAACGTGGTGGCGACGGCGCGGGTCCCGAGCGGCGATCGCCGTCGGTGGGAGCAGAACACGCGGACGTTCCGCGCGACGCTCGCGGGGCTCGCGGAGCTGAGCGAGTGGCTGTCGGGATTCGGGGTGACGCTGGTCGGGATGGAGGCGACCGGCGTGTACTGGAAGACCGTGTTCCAGGCGCTCGAGGGGCGCTTTGAGTGCTGGCTGCTCAACGCGCAGCACCTGCGCAACGTGCCCGGACGCAAAACGGATGTGAAGGATTCGGAGTGGATCTGCCAGCTGGTCGCGCACGGGCTGGTGCGCCCGAGCTTCGTGCCGCCTGCTGAGATCCGCCGGCTGCGTGATCTGACCCGGCTTCGCAAGGCGCAGGTCAACGAGCGGACCAGGGCGATCCAGCGGCTCGAGAAGGTGCTCCAGGACGCCGGGATCAAGCTCACCAGCGTCGCCTCGCAGGCGTACTCGAAGTCGGCGCGCGCGATGCTCGAAGCGCTACTGGCGGGCGTGACCGACCCCGACCAGCTGGCCGAGCTGGCGAAGGCCAGGATGCGCTCGAAGATCCCGCAGCTGCGCGAGGCGCTGGCGAGCCGCTTCGATCTCGGCCATCACGGGATCATGGTCGCCCAGCTGCTCGCGCACGTCGACACGCTCGACGCCGCGATCCAGACACTGGATGAGCGGATCGAGCTGATGCTCGTCGCGCACGCGGACGTGGTCGAGCGGCTGTGCACGATCCCCGGCGTCGCGGCGCGCACCGCGCAGGTGCTGATCGCCGAGTGCGGCCTGGACATGGCGCGCTTCCCGACCGTCGGGCACTTCGCCTCTTGGGCCGGGATGTGCCCCGGCCACCACGAGTCGGCCGGCCGGCGGCGCTCGGGCCGGACGCGTCCCGGGCCGCGCTGGCTGACCGAGGCGCTGACCGAGTCCGCCAAGGCCGCCGCGCGCACCAAGGGCACCTACCTCGCCGCCCACCACGCGCAGCTGCGCGGGCGCCGCGGCGAGGCCAAGGCGATCGGCGCGACCCGCCACGACATCCTGGTCGCCTACTACCACATCGTCCGCGACCAGGTCCCCTTCCGCGAGCTCGGGCCCGACTGGCAGAGGAAGCGCTACTCGGTCGAGCACCGCGCCCGACGCCTGCGGCGCCAGCTCGAAGCGCTCGGCTACCAGGTCACCCTCGAGCAGAACGAAGAGACCGAACAGGCCGCCTGAGCGCAACACAACCGTCGCCGGTCTGCCGTCGGCCCTGTCGCCGGCGCGACAGTCGCTGCCCGGGGCGCGGTAGACGAGGGGGGATTCACACCTCAGCGGCGGCCTTCTTCGCCAAGGAAGGCGGGACCCGGTGACGATCTTCGGGTTCATCGCCGCGAGGAAGGCCGAGCACTCGATCAAGCTGATGTGCCGGGTGCTGGGCGTCAGCCGCTCGGGCTTTCACGCCTGGGAGCGCCGCGAGCCGTCGCGGCGCTCCTTGAACGACGCCTGGCTGACCGAGCAGATCGCGCGCATCCACGGCGAATCGCGCAACACCTACGGGTCGCCCAGGGTGCATGCCGAGCTGCGCCTGGAGCACGGCGTGCGCGTCGGGCGCAAGCGCGTCGAGCGGCTGATGCGCCGCGCCGGCCTGTCCGGGCAGATCAAGCGCCGGCGCGGCAGGACGACGATCCGCGTCCAAGGCGTGCGGACCGCCCCCGACCTGGTCGAGCGTGACTTCAACCCGGCCACGATCAACCGGCTTTGGGCGGCCGACATCACCTACATCCGCACCTGGGAGGGCTGGCTCTACCTGGCCTCGGTGATGGACCTCTACAGCCGCCGGATCGTCGGCTGGGCGATGGCCGACCACCTGCGCGCCGAGCTCGTCGTCGACGCCCTCGAGATGGCCGTCGCGCGCCGCCGCCCCGACGCCGGCCTCGTGCACCACAGCGACCAGGGCAGCCAGTACACGTCGCTGGTGTTCACCCAGCGCTGCCGGGCGGTTGGGATCGACGTCTCGATGGGATCGCGCGGCGACTGCTTCGACAACTCCGTGCTCGAGAGCTTCCACGCGACGCTCAAGAAGGACCTCATCCACCGCCGCTCATGGCCGACCAAGACCGAAGCCCGCACCGCGGTCTTCGACTACATCGAGGCGTTCTACAACCGCCGCCGCCGGCACTCGCTGCTCGCCATGCTCTCACCCGCGGACTTCGAGACAAGCACTCTCGGGCCCGACGGTGCCGGCTTCGCCGCTACGCGGCTCGCATCCACCAACAAGATCATGTTCACTGCAACAACGGCCAAGGCCGCCTAACAACCCCGTGTCCACCGAAGCGGGGGAGGTCCATCCATCGGCTGGTTCAACGACAGCCGCCTCCACCAAGCGCTCGACGACCGGCCACCGTCGGAGTTCGAACGGCTGAGCCAGACCAGTACCTTGGAAATAGCCCTCTCATGAAAGAGGGGACCCAACCAATCCGGTCTCCGCGGAACCCAGCCCGCCTCAGGTCGGGGCGGACATCGCCGACGCGCCCGCGGCACCAATCGCGGTCGGGGGCGCGACCGTGCGAGGTCGCGTGGCGGAGGTGTCCCTCGAGTTGAGCGACGAAAGCGCCAGCTACCGGTGGGAGGCGCCGGTCTGGTTCTGTGACCCCTGGCCTGCATCCTTCGGGTTGCTCGGACAGACCGGGTTCTTCGATCGCTTCCTGGTCACGCTGTGCGCCTACGAGGAGTGGATCGACCTGCGCCCGCTGTCGTCCGCGCCGCGTCGCGCGCTTCGATCCGAGCGCTCGGCACGCCTGTCGGTCCTCTTCGGCTCGGCGGCCCGCGGGGATGCCA
>JBOGXS010000167.1:0-14404 GCA_050693815.1 Thermoleophilaceae bacterium
GGCCCCTTCCCTCCACCACCTCCGCCCCCGCTTGCGCGGGCTTGTTCGGCAGCTTCGCAGGTAGTACGGGCCTGTCTGACTTCCCGTGGTCGTGCATCGAGGGATTACGGCCTCGGCCTTCCCCTCACGGCCCGGCACCCAGCCGATCTGCCACCCCGCGAGCCACAATGGACGGGGCATCATCGACAAGGACGGGCGGCCACGGGACCTCCCGGTTCTCGCCCGCGGAGATTCCGTGCATGCACAGGTTCTTCGACCGCGCGGGGTCCGCCGCCAGCTCGCGAACGCGCTGACGGCGATATTGCCTTCCGCCAACTACAACGGCGTCGGCACCCACGAAACGTTGATTTTCGCGGCTCAATAGCCCAGCCTGCACGTACCCCTGCCAACGCTTCACCGACGCCCTCGCGGACGCCGACGCATGACTCGGGGCCACCGTGGATCGCTACTCCTTCAGTGTCGGGCGTTCGCATCCCTTTCTCCAGGCCGGTTTATCCCGGCGATTCTGTAGGTCCACTTGAACGGTCTGGCGGTCTGGTTGTAGGTCTCGACGAAGGCGAGCATCTGCTCGGCGAGGTCTTGCTCGGAGGTGAAGATGCCGTGCTTGAGCAGCCGTCGCCACAGGATCGAGAAGAAGATTTCGATTTGGTTGAGCCACGAGGCGTGGGTGGGGGTGAACTGGAAGCGCCAGCGCGGGTGGGCCTCGAGCCAGTTCTGGACGTTCTCGGTGCCGCGCGTGGAGAGGTTGTCGGTGATCGCGACGATCTGCTGGCCCTCGACGAGCGGGATCTCGGCGTCCAGGTGATCGAGGAAGCGGATCAGGTCGAACTGGTTGCGAGTCTTCGACGGCATCGCCAGCACGTCGCCCTGCTGGACGTTCAGACAGGCGAACAGGCACTGGGTGCCGTTGCGTTTGTACTCGTGCTCGCGTCGGGCCGGCCGGCCCGGCGCAGGCGGCCGGTCGGGCTTGGTCGGTGATTTGGCCTGGATGCCGGTCTTCTCGTCGATCGAGACCACCAGCACGTTCTCGGGCGGATCGACATACAGCCCGCAGATCTCGCCCAGCCGCTGCTCGAACTCCGGCTTTGAGAAGTCGCTCATCACCCAGTAGTCGGTCAGGTGCGGCTTGATCGCCGCCCGCGACAGGATCACGTGCGCCTGCGAGCCCGACATCCCGACCGCCTCGCCCAGCTCCCGGTAGGTCCAGCGCTCGCGCCGCGCGCCCTCCTCGCTGGGCTGCGGGCGGGTGCACGCCTTGGCGATCAACAGCGCCCGCGTTTCCGGGCCGTGCGTCAACGGCGCGCCCGGCCGCGGCGCGTCCCTGATCCCCTCGATCCCGTGCCGCGCGTAGCGCGGACGCCACTTCTTCACCGTCCGCTCCGCGCACCCCACCCGCACAGCGATCTGCCCGGTGGTCAGCCCCTCGCCCGCCGCCAGCACGATCCGCGCCCGCTCGACCATCCGCACCTCAGAGCTCGACGCACGCACGATCCGCTCGAGCTCCGCACGATCCTCGTCGCTGATCACAAGCCGCTTGCCCACCCCAGCTGCAGGCATCCTCACCCTCCATCCTCGCCGACCATGTCGGCGCGGACTTCGCCGCCCGCGGCAGGAATCCGCTATTTGGGCGCGGAACTACAGGATGAACCACTACTGCGCTCCGGCGAAATCGCGGTCGTCAGCAGAGACGACGCCAAGGCGTCCACCGAGCGGGGCGAGCACGGCCGCGAGCTTGGCGGTGGTGGGGTTGCCCTGGCCACGCTCGATGCGGGAGATTTCCGCCTGGTTGATGCCGGACGCTTCTGCGAGCTGCTTCTGGGTCAGGTGGCGCGCCTTGCGTAGCTCGCGCACCTCCTGAGCCATGGCGAAGTGAGCGCGGAAGGCCGCGAGTTCGGCGACGGCCTGCGGACCCTCGGCGTGCGCCTCCTCCTCGACCTCCCGGACGAAGTCCTCGAACTTTGTAGCCATTGCGCTGCTCCTTCGCTGTCAACCTGCTGACCGGGCCTAGCCCCGGCCACAACAAGAGTATGGCGTGTGCACCATATTTCGTCAACTCTTTCGTTTTCTTGAGCCCCCAGCGCGCTTCGCCTTCTTGGCGGCTGCGGCGCGGCGAGCGCGCCACTGCTTGAGGCGCTTCTCCGCGAGCTTGATTTCCTGGTTCTGGCGCCGCGCGTTCGGGTTCTTCCCCTTGTCGTAGCCGGCCAGCAGCAGTACCAGCTTGTTGCCGTGGGGGTGGCAGAAGATGCGCAGGAGAATGTCCGGATGGCGCTGCTTGGCCTCCTCCTGCTCCTGCTTCGGAATCGGGATGCCGGCGTTGCGCAGGATGGTGCCGTAGTCCTGGCGGACGCGTAGCTCGAAGATGCCTGCCCGCGACCCACTTGCCCCAACCCGAACGACAGACGCCGCTGCCTTGGTGGGCGAGGATGTGCTGCAGCGCGGCGGTTGCGGCGCGCCGTTTGTAGCCCGGCAACTCGCGCAGCCAGTCGAGTACCGGCTCATTGCCGTCGCCGTCCTCGAAGAACTCCGGTGTGTAGTGGGCCACCAGACGAGGGTAGGCGCACGACCGGCCTTCTAGCCGCGGGCGCTCAGTGAGAGCCGCTGGCGGTGACTCTTCCACACGACGCGCCGCGGTCGGCCGCATCTCTCTACCCGAATTGGGGGCGAACGTGTGTCCGCGTCGCCTGTCAGTTTCGTAGTAGTGGTCTGACAGGACTAGTGCAACGTCGCAAGCAGAAGGAGGCGGTCACAACGCGTGTCGCCCCGACATTCCGGGCGAGATGACTCGGACTAACCACAGCGACGCATTCGCGGCCGTCTTCGGCGAGCGCGCCGGCGCGCACGGGCAAGACGAGAAGCCTCGCCGGCTCTCGCCGAGCGAGGTCCTTCACCTGGCGCGCACGTACCTGCCTCAGCTGGTTGAGCGGGCGGAGCGCGAGCAGCGCTCGTCAAGCGCTGGGTTGTCGGAGCGTCGAGCTGGGTGGGCGTTCGCTGCGCTGATGTGGCGAGCGGCCGCGACTGACCGCGCCAGCGACGCTGAGGGCTGGTGGGCTTCGACCGACGAGCGGTTCTGGCGGGAGCTCGGCTTCCCGCGCCGGCCGGGGCTTGCCGAGACGCGGCGCTACCTGGCTCGGGCTCTCAAGGGCCGTGAGCTGCGGCAGCGCCGCGCGGGCGCTGCTCTCCGTTCTCCCGGACCTGGCGCGCAGCACAGCCTTCCCGGGCAGCTACGTCAGCGCCGAGGGCAGCCGGCGCGTGCTTGTGCGAAGGGAGCCGGTCCGATGAAGCGCACCGACCGCCGCTCCGACATGCCAGCCAAGCTCGTCGGCGCCGCCCACTTCGACCGCAACGCCGACGCCTTCGCGCCCGCCGCCCTCATCCGCATCGCCAAGCAGTCGCGCTTCCTCGATGAGCTGCGGCAGGCACTCGACTTCAGCCGAGCCGACACCGTGCGCAAGCGCGAGCCCGGCGACTGGGCGCTCGCGTTCCTTGCCTTCGCGTCCTCCCCCATCCCGGACCTGCGGCCGTGGGGGCGCGACTCAAGCACGGACCTGTGGTGGGAGGCGGGCTTCAAGCAGCGCCCCAGCTACGACCTGCTCTACAAGCGTTTCGTCGAGCTCCAGGAGCGCGGCGGCATCGAGGCGTTCTTCGAGGCCTCGGCGAAGCTCATCCGGCTCGCCATCGTCGCCACGCACGGACTCGTCTGCCGCGACATGACGCGCATCACCGACTCCACCGCCGGCTGCCGGACCAAGGAAGGCAGCCGCGGCGGCGTCAGCTCGTGGATTGGCCACAGCGACATGAAGCTCGACTGCATGACCGTCGGGCTGTCAGCCGTGCGCGTCATCGAGTCCTGCTCGGTCCAGGAGTACGACATCTACCCCGCCGCCTACAAGAAGCTGAAGTACATCCTCGACGGCGTCCCGCGCTCGGTCGTCGGGGACAAGGGGCTGTCCATCAAGCGCATCTTCCAGATGCACTCCGACGACGGCGTGTTCTCCATCATCCCTTTCCGCCGGCGGGCAGCAAGAGCCCGTGCCCGTGGACCGCGAGCGCTGGGACCGCTACGGGCGCCCACGCTGTGAGAACTGCGGCGGCGTGACGCGGTTCAAGTCGTTCACCAATGGGCCACCCGCGCGTGTGTTCTTCGAGTGCTCGCGCAAGCCCTTCCCCGAGTGCGACGGCCGCCAGCAGCTGCGCTGCTCAGAGGACCCGCGCTTCATCTTGCCGCTCTGGCGCGGCACCGCGCTATATGAGGCGCTCGAAGACAGCGGCATGGAGTACGAGCGGACCCACCGGCTGACTCGTCAGCGCCACGCCTCCGGCGGCAACAACTTCGCTACCCGCCCCAAGCGCAAGGGCCGCGACTGGCAGCAGCTCATCGCGAACGCCTCCATCGTCTCCGACTGGCTCAAGCTGGCCTGGCGCAACGGCTGGCTGCCCGGCACACGCACACACGCCAGCCTCGACGTGACCCGCCTCGACGCCGCTCCGAAGAAGGACGCCTTCGACGCGAAGTACGCGAACAAGGGCCTCAACAGTCCCTACGGAGAACGCGCTGCCGCGTTCAAGCTCGGCCCCTGGCGCGTCGAGCAGTACTACCGCGCCGAGCTCAAGGACGCCCCCTCCCAGACCGCACCCAAGCGACCCCTCGGCGGCCCGCGGCGCCGCGCGCTCACCCCGCTCCCGCCTGAGGCCGACGACCGGGTCACGAAGGCACGCAAGCGGTTCTTCGTGGCGCAGGCTGGACGGAAGAACGGAACGAAGAGCTCCGCGCCACTGCCGGCCGGCGCCGATAGCGGCGCGATGCCTAGCGTGCCGACCGTTGAAGAGCGCCAGCGCGAGCGCGCTCGCCGCGCCTGGCCGGGCAGCGACCCACCTGACTAGGCGGCCCCGCCGCTCCCCACCGAAACCGAGCTGACCGACCGCCTACGGGCCAACCGCCCGTGGGCGGTTTTCGTCGTTCTGGGCCGCGCCCGCGGCGAGTCGACCAGAAACCGAGCCGGCGACGACGCCTTCGGCGCCGTGGCTACGAAACGGGCCGGCGCGCGAGCTCCGCACCCGCCCATTTTCCAACAGCGATTACAACCATCGTAGTGCGGGCGGAGGGATTCGAACCCACACGCTCTTTCGAGCAACCGGTTCTGAGCCGATCCTGTCTGCCTGATTCCAGCACGCCCGCGTGGGGCCTCAATCCTAGCCCGTGGAGGACCCGGTCCGGATGGGCTCTTCATAGCGAACACATGTTCGCATCGAGCTCGGACAGAGAGGCGCCGAAGCGCCCCGAATAGAGTTGCGGCCGGGACCCGACCAAAAGGAATCGCAGATGCCCTACGAGGTACCGCCCCTCCCCTACGACTACGCGGCTCTCGAGCCCCACGTCGACGAGGCCACCATGCGCGTGCACCACGACAAGCACCACCAGGCCTACGTGGACAAGGTCAATGCCGCGCTCGAGGGCACCGACTGGGCCGATCGACCGATCGAGGACGTGATCGCGAGCCTGTCCCAGATTCCGGATGACAAGCGCACCGCGGTCCGCAACAACGGCGGCGGTCACCTGAACCACAACCTCTTCTGGGAGTCCATGTCGCCCGACGGCGGCGGGCAGCCCGACGGGGACCTAGCGAGCGCGATCGACGACGCCTT
This sequence comes from Thermoleophilaceae bacterium, assembly GCA_050693815.1. Lineage (GTDB taxonomy): Bacteria > Actinomycetota > Thermoleophilia > Solirubrobacterales > Thermoleophilaceae > JACVRW01. Next base: position 5,644 of record JBOGXS010000167.1, read on the forward strand.
CGGCTCCTTCGACGACTTCAAGGGCAAGGTGAAGGACGCCGGGGTGAACCAGTTCGGCTCGGGCTGGGCCTGGCTGGTACACGACGGCTCGGGGCTCGCGGTCGTGTCCACGCCCAACCAGGACAACCCGCTGACCGACGCCAAGACGCCGCTGCTCGGCGTGGACGTCTGGGAGCACGCCTACTACCTCCAGTACCAGAACAGGCGCCCCGACTACATCGACGCCTGGTGGAGCACCGTGAACTGGGCCAAGGTGGCCGGGCGCTTCTCCGCGGTCTCCTAGCTCCGTTTCGGCCTTCCCGCTCCGGGAACGGCCAAGGGGAACGAGAGATAGGAGGAAAGATGCCCTGGACCGAACTTCAGGCGCGCCGCTGGCCCGCCTTCGACGCGGAGCTGAAGGGGATCTCCAAGCAGACGATGGAGGACCACTTCAAGCTCTACGAGGGCTATGCCAAGAAGGCCAACGAGTGCCGCCGCATCCTGAACGGGTTCGACTACTCGGAGATCGAAGGCAACCAGGTCTACTCGCCGCTGCGCGCGGTGTCGGTCGATTACACGTTCGCGCTGCTCGGCTTCAAGAACCACGACCTCTACTTCGGCCACCTCGGCGGTGAGGGCGGCGAGCCCGACGGCCGCTTCGCCGAGCTGGTCGAGAGCGAGTTCAACGGCGTCGACAAGTGGCTCGACTCCGTCAAGAAGGCCGCCAGCGCCGCGCGCGGCTGGGTGATGGTGGGCTACGACCTCAACGACGGGTCGCTGTTCAACTACATCATGGACACCCAGAACCTCTGGGCCGTCTACAACATGTGCCCGGTGCTTGCGCTGGACGTCTACGAGCACGCCTACGTGCGCGACTTCGGCGCCACGCCGGACGGTCGCAAGCAGTACGTGAGCGCGTTCTTCGAGAACGTCGACTGGAGCCACGTGAACCGCCAGCTGGCGCAGGCCGAGGCGGCCCGCGAGGGCGCGCAGCGGATCTCCGCCGAGGAGGAGGTTCCGGTAGCGAACTAGACCGGCCAGGCGGCATCGGGGGTCCGGGGGCGTGAGCCCCCGGCTCGAATCAGCCGTCCAGGAAGCGCACGATCTCCCGGGCGATCGCCTCGCCGCGGTCCTCCTGGAGGAAGTGCGCCGCCCCTTCGATGCGAACCTGATCCCCGGCCCCGGGGATCAGGTCGCAGAAGGCCTGGCCCGCGCGCGGGTAGGGGAAGACCGGGTCGGAGTCCGAGAACGCCACGAGGGCCGGCTTGTCCCAGCGCGACAGCCCGTCCGCCACGGCGCGCATGGTCGCCGCTCCCTCCTGGTCCTCCGAGGTCGGCACGAGCAGCGGGAACTGGGCTGCGCCCGCCTTCGACTCGGCGGTCGGGAAGGGCGCCTCGTAGGCGGCCAGGACGTCGTCGGGCAGCTCCGTCGCGGTGGCGCCCTGCAGCACGAAGCCGATCGGGAGGTCCGGGTTGCGCTCTGCGAAGTCGCGCCAGGCCATGAAGCCCTTCGAGACCCGGCCGGTGAACAGTCCGGTGTTGAGGATCACGAGCGAGGCCACTCGCTCGGCGTTCTCCACGGCCCAGCGCAGCCCGATCGGACCGCCCCAGTCCTGCACGACCACGGTGGCGTCGCGGAGGTCCAGAGCGCCGAGCAAGTTCGACATTTCCTCGCTATGGCGGTCAAAGTCGTACCAGCCGCGGTCGGTGGGCTTGTCGGAGCGGCCGAAGCCGGGATAGTCGGGACAGATCAGGCGCCGCCCGGCGGCCACGAGCGCGGGCACCATCCTGCGGTAGAGGTAGGCCCAGGTGGGCTCGCCGTGGAAGCAGACCACCGGGTCGCCCGAGCCCTCGTCGACGTAGTGGAGGCGCAGCCCGTCGGCGTCGCGCCAGTGAGGCTCGAAGTCGTAGCCGGGCAGGTCCTCGAAGCGCTCGTCGGGCGTGCGGAAGAGGTCGGACATACAGCCCGGGACCCTATCCTTGACCTCGTGAACTGGGTCGGACACGCGCACGCCACTCTCGAGCGCGACGGTCACCGGCTGAGCGCGCCCCGCTCGGCGGTGGTCGAGACGCTCGCCGACCTCGGGTGCTCGGTCACCGCCAAGGAGATCGCCGACCGGCTGCGCGAGCGCGGCGCGGACGTGGGCGTGGCCTCGATCTATCGCACGCTCGAGCTGCTCGACAGGCTGCGGCTGGCCCGCCGGGTCGACGCCGCGGAGGGCGTGGCCCGCTACGAGCCGATCGACCCGAGCGGCGAGCACCACCACCACCTGGTCTGCCAGAGCTGCGGCGAGGTCAGGGCCTTCGAGGACAGGGAGCTCGAGCGGGCCATCGAGCGCCTCTCGCACAGGGTCGAGTACGCGGTAGACGCGCACGACGTCACGCTGCGCGGTGAGTGCCCGGACTGCCGCACGGCGGCCCCTTAAGAGGGTCCGCGCGCACTCGGCCGAGCCGAGTGCTTGCGGCTGAAGCAGCTCACCCGCCCGCCCGACATGCCCTCGGCCAGCGCCGCGGCGTTCGAGCGCATCGCCGTGACGTAGGTCTCGGCGCCCGAGCCCTCCGGCCCGAGGCTGTCGGTCCACAGCTCCTCCCCCACCTCGGCGCCCGACTCCCGCGCGATCGCCCGCTCGAGCCGCTGCGACACGGCCGCCTCCGGGAAGACCGCCTCCACGCTCTCGTCCTCGATCTGCGAGACGAGTCGGTTCACGTCGCGGGCGGACGGCTGGGCCTGCGTCGAGAGGGACGGGATCACCGCGCCGATCACCTCGATCCCGTAGCGCGCGGCGAAGTAGCCGAGCGAGTCGTGCGTGGTCACGAGCTTGCGCTTGGCGGGCGGCACGCGCCCGATGCAGCGCTCGATGTCGGCGTCGAGCTCGCGCAGCTCGCGGACGTAGGCGGCGGCGCGATGCTCGTAGCCGGCGCGGCCGGCGGGGTCCGCACCGACGAGCCCCGCCCTGACGGCCTCGACGGCGAGGATCGCGTTGCGCGGGTCCTGCCACCAGTGCGGGTCGTCGCCGCGGCGGCGGACGGCGTCGAGCAGCGAGACCACCCGCGCGTCGCCGCCCGCGCTGTCGACCAGCTCGTCGAGCCACCCGTCCACGTCCCCGCCGGACTCGAAGACCACGTCGGCCTCCGCCAGCGCGGCGGCGTCGCTGGGGCGGGGCTGGTAGCCGTGCGGATCGGCGTCGGGGGACAGGATGCCGTGGAGCTCGACCCGCTCGCCGCCCACGGCGCCGACGAGGTCGGCCACGTGGGTCGTGGTGGCCACCGCGCGGAGCTCGGCGTCACCGCTCTCCATGCCGCCGCAGCCGGCGGCCAGGGCGAGGACGAGCAGCAGCAGGCCGGGCCGGCGCATGGCCAGCCCGACTCTACAGAACTGAGAATGATTCTCAGTTCTGCCGCCCGCGCCGACGACCTAGCTGTCGCTCGCCTCGTACGCCTTCGCCGACACCAGCTCGCGGACCTGGTCGTCCGAGAGCTGCATGTCGGGGTGCTCCTGGTCGACATGGGCGCGAACCTCGTTGGAGAGGTCGTCGTCGTTTGCCGCCTGGAGCGTCTGCCCGCAGTCGCAGTCGATGACCTTCATACGTCGAAGTTACACCAGCTCCGCGATCATCGCGGCGGCCCGCGCCGCCCCGTCCCGCTCGACCTCGCGGTAGGACACCTCGCGCCCGATCTCCTCGGCGATCGCCGCCGCGATCTCGCCCGGCCCGGCCGTCTCGAAGTCCATGCAGCGGCCGGCCCCGTAGCGGTCGAGGCGGTGACGCACGTGGAAGTTCTGCTCGAAGTGGTGACGCAGCGGGAAGTACAGGAACGGCCGCCTGCTCGCCGTCAGCTCCATCGCTGTGGTCAGGCCGCCCTGGACCACGGCCAGGTCGCAGGCCGCCAGGTGCAGGTACAGGTCGTGCACGTAGGCGCGAGCCTCGAGCCCCGGATGCGCCGGCAGCGAGGCCGGATCGATGCGCGGCCCGGCCACCACGATCATGCGCAGCGACGGCACCCGCTGCCTGGCCTCGGGGAAGGCGTCGATCACGCGCCGGAGCAGGTTCGCCCCCACCCCCGAGCCGCCGACGGTCACGATGCAGACCTGCTCGCGCGGCCCGTAGCCGAGCTCGGCACGCAGCGCCTCGCGGTCGATGCTCGCGGGGTCGAACCCGGAGACGTAGCCGGCGTACGCGAAATGGTCGTCGGTCCAATCGCGGATAGCGGGCAGATCGGAGCCGAACCGATCCGCCACGACGTCGTCCGGGTTGCCGACGAAGATCGCCCGGTCGCGCACGCGCGGGTAGCGCCCGATCTGCTCGATCATCTCGGCGTTGTAGTCCGCCGTGAGGAACTCCTCGCGTTCGCCGCCGTCCTCCATCGGCAGCCAGCCGACGAAGTCGGTGAGCCACGCGTACGCCGCGCGCTTCTGCTCGGGGTTCTCGTGCAGGAAGTAGTCGAGCTCCCAGGCCTCGTCGCCGATCCAGAGGTCGTACTGCTCCTCGCGCACGAGGTCCAGAAAGAGCATGAAGTTCGCGCACAGGATCTCGTCCATCCGCCGCCACGCCTGGAAACAGTGCAGGTCGTGCTCGGCGCATTCCGACTCGAAGTGACCGGACTCGTTCGCCAGGTGCCGGCTGGCCGGGTGCACGCGCTCGCCCTCGGACTCGAGCACCTTCGTGACCGGGTGCTGGGCGAGCCAGTCGATCTCGAGGTCCGGGTGCAGCCGCCGCAGCTCCCGGGCGATCGCCACGTCGCGCCGCGCGTGGCCCAGCCCGATCGGCGACGAGATGTAGAGCGCCCGTTTGCGACGAGTCCGCCCGCGTGGCCAGCGCTCCGGCGCCGGCTGCGGCTCGACGAAGTCGCGCAGCAGCAGGTTGACCTTGACGGGGTCGCGCGCGTGCGGCAGGTGGCCGGCGCCCTCGATCGTGACCAGGCGACCGCCGGTGACCTCCGCCAGCGCGGCGCCGGAGGCGTGCGGCCTGATCGCGTCCTCGTCGCCATGGATCACCATCACCGGGCAGCCGACGCGCGCGTAGACCTTTTGCCAGGGCGACGGACTGCCGCGCACGAGCGCGAGCCTGGTGTCCGCGAGCGTCTCGGGGTCGGTCTCGAGCGCCCAGCCGACGCAGTCCTCGATCTGCTTGGTCGAGTGGGGCTCGGTGAAGCAGCGCCCGAAGAAGAACTCGAGGTAGCCGAGGTAGTCGCGCCTCCAGTAGTGGACGTTCTCCTTCGCCCACTCTTCGTCTGTCTCGAGCGGCTCGGTGAAGGAGTGCACCGCGCGCTCGGCATGCGGCGCGCCGATCCAGACCGCCGGCGCGATGAACACCGCGCCGGTCACCCGCTCGGGGTGCTCCGCCGCCAGCAGCGAGCCCCACTGCGCCCCGGCGGAGAGCCCGACGAGGACGCCGCGATCCGTGGCGGTGGCGTCCATGACGGCGAGGGCGTCGGCGGCGATCTGCTCTGCCGTGTAGGCCTCCACCCCGCGCGGCCGGTCGGAGCGGCCGTTACCGCGCCCGTCGAAGGCCACCACCCGGAAGTGCCGGGCCAGGTACGGGATCTGCAGCTTCCAGTGGCGCGAGTGGATGATCGACCAGGTCGGGAGCAGCAGGAGGGTGGGCTCGCCGTCGCCGTACACCTCGTAGAAGAGGCACACGCCGTCGCGCTCGACGTAGCCCTCCTCGTCCGGGTAGCGGGCGCGCGTCTGCTCGCGGGCGGGGGCGACCGTCTCGGTGGTCGTCACCGCGCGTCACGCTCTCCGAGCCAGCCGTCGATCCATTCGAGCAGCTCGCTCTGACCGGTTTCGATGCCCGACAGCCGCTCGAGGATGATCCCCTGGTTGAAGGTGATGACCAGCGAGACGAACGCCTCGAGCGGCATCTCGATCCCGTAGCGCTCGCGCTGCACGGCGAGCGCCTCGGTGAGCACGGCGCGCCACCCGGCGTTTACGCGGGCCACGCGTTCGCGCAGCTCGGGGCGGTTCCAGGCGAGCGCCTGCAGCTCCCACCAGACCTTCTGATAGTCGCGGTCGGCGTCGAGGTAGCGCATCGCCATCCGCCACTTCTCGATGAACGGAACGCCTGGGGCCGCGTACATGTCGCCCTGACGGGCGAGCAGGCGCTCGGTGAACCGTTCGAGCACGCGCGCGAACAGGTTCTCCATCGAGCCGAAGTAGTAGTGGACGAGGCCGTGGTTGGCGCCGGCCTCCTGGGCCAGGCGCCGGGTGCTGATCCCGGAGTAGCCGACGTCGATCAGCAGCCGCTCGGCGGCGTCCAGGAAGGCACTCTCGGCCTCCGCCCGGGTCGAGGGCCGAGAAGCCGCTCTCACGGGCGCCCGCGCGATCGCCTGCGTGCCAGCTCCGCGATGCGCGCCCGCAGGACGAGCAGCGCGCCCGACACGGCGCCGCTTCCGAGCGCCGCAGCCAGGACCAGTCCCTCCCCGGCATGGTGGGCGATCACCGTCACTGGAAGATCTCCGTCGTGCAGTCGCCACCGCCGATGCGCACCTCGTGCGCCCGCGCCGGGCCTCCGGACCGCTCGTGGAAGTCGACGAAGAAGTCGCGGTCGACCTTCATCCCGCCGTCGGGGTCGCAGTCGACCTTGAGGAGCCACGAGCGCAGCTCGGGGTAGAACTGGTTGTCCCAGGTCGAGTAGAGCGAGTTGGTCACGTAGAGGCGCCGGCCGTCGAGCGAGAGCTGGAGCATCTGCGGTCCGCCGTTCAGCTCGCGGCCCGCGTCGCTCTCCCTGCCGAGCAGCCCACCGAGCCAGAGACGGCCGGTCAGCTTCGGGTGCTCCGGATCGGAGACGTCGTACTGGCGCAGGTCACCGTGCAGCCAGTTCGAGAAGTAGAGAAAGCGGTCGTCCATCGAGACGACGAGGTCCGTGATGAGACCGGGCACCCCACCGGGCAGCGGCCAGCCCTCGAGCTCCTCGTTCTCGACGTCGATCACGGGGTCGGCCTGGAAGCCCCCGTTGGAGCGGTGGAAGCGGAACATGTTGCTGGCCAGCGCCGCCCCTACGAAGCCCTCCTCGGCCTCGGGGTCGTGCAGCCAGCGCACCTCGAGCGGGACCAGGCCCGCCTCGCCGAGGTCCAGGGTCTGCTCGAGCCGCCGCTCCGCGAGGTCCCAGAAGTGCAGCCGCTGTCCGTAGCGCCCGGCCGCGACGTCCTCGATGTCGAAGCCCGGCTCGTACGCGTTCGGCTCGCCGAACTCCGAGGAGATGAGCACGTTCTTGCGCGGCTGGTACCAGAAGTCGTAGTTGAGCTCCGGCCTGGGGCCGCCGTTCTCCCACCGGCCCTTCACCTCGAAGGTGCGTGCGTCGAGGCAGGCGAACCCGCCCGCGCCGCCGCCGTCCCTGTCGCCGAGCATGCTGACCACGACGTTGTCGCCCGGCATGCAGTGGACGGTGTGGGGGCGGCTGTAACCGGTCTCGTCGGCAAGCTCCTCCGGCTCGATCACCTTCTCGATCCGGGGCCGGCCCGGATCGTCCGCCACGTTCAGGATGTGGATGCGCGACGAGCGAAAGCCGGGCACGATCAGGTGCGAGCGGTCGGGTCCGTGGCAAGCGGAGCTGCAGCGGTTCCAGCCGAAGTGGTGGAGCTCGTCCCCGACGTTCGGCATCGGCGTCTCGCCGACGACCTCGCCGTAGCTGCCGGAGTCGGGATCGGCGTCGACCACGGCGATGAAGTCCGGCTCGTCGACTCCGATGCCCTCGCGCGTGCACGCGAGGTAGAGCAACCGCTCGGGAGGCGCTTCGGCCGCCTCCGCGGGCGAGGCATGGAAGGACCTCGGGCGCTGGTCGTCGGTGTGGGAGCCCTGCTCCTCGGTGTGGGAGCGGCTGGCCATGGACGTTCTCCTCTCGTGACGCTTTCGAACGATCACCTAAGCCGTCTGTATTAGTCATTTGACCAAATGGTGCCGCGAAAGTCAACCAGGCGATCGGGCCGGGCCTTGCTAGCGGTCGAGCCGCTCCGGGCTGGCCAGCAGGAACACGCCGCACGCCACGAAGGCGAGCAGCAGCACCACGCCCGCCGCCAGCGTGGCCGTGTGCTCGAACGGGAACAGCAGTCCGGCCCCGAGCACGAAGCAGGCGACGGTGGCGACGGCCAGCCGGTTCACGGGCGCGGCTGCTCCTCGTAGGCGAGCCTCCCGCTGAGGGCCAGCCGGAAGAGCCAGGCGAGCGCGGGGACCAGCAGCGCCAGCCCGACCACCGCTGCAATCACCAGCGCGGTCAGCGTGGCGTCCGGCGCCGCCGCCTCCTCCACGGTCAGGTCGGGCGGCAGCAGGTACGGCTCCTGGGCCAGCGCCCAGCCGGCCACGATCGCGCCCACCGCCGCGGCGGCCGTGTAGCGCGCCGGCTCGAAGCGCTCGCGCCACTCGAGCGCCAGCGTGGCCAGGCCCGCCAGCGCGGAGCCGACCACGCAGGCAAGCCCGGCGCCAGAGCTGAGCCCGTCGAACAGCTCGGGCGCGTCCGAGGCGGCCACCGCCAGGCCGGCAACGGCCAGCGCGCCCGCGGCCACTCCGGAGGCGAGCGCCCGGGCGCGGAAGGCGCGCACGAGCTCGGGACGCCCGGCGCGGCGCGAGTCGGCGCCGAGGAAGACGGCGGCCAGGTGCGCGCCGGTGGCCACGCTGAGCAGGCCGACCAGGACCGGCAGCGGGCCGGTCCAGCTTCCCCACGCCTCCCCCTCGGCGTTGCCGAGCGGCACGCGCCCGGCGGCGATGGCGCCCGCCGCGGCGCCGAGGAAGAACGGCACGAGCACGGACGACAGCGCGAACGTCGCCCCGAGCGCGCGCGCCTCGGCGA
>JBOGXS010000168.1:0-5022 GCA_050693815.1 Thermoleophilaceae bacterium
CTGGCGGCCTCGCATGCGAAGCGCTTTGCGGCCGACACCGCGATGGAGGTCACCGTCGACGCCGTACAGGTCTACGGCGGCTACGGCTTCATCAAGGAGTACCCGGTGGAGAAGCTCATGCGCGACGCCAAGATCATGCAGCTCTACGAGGGAACCTCCCAGATCCAGCGTCTGGTGATCGCCCGCGAGGTGCTGATGCCGCGTCGCGTGGAGGAGCCGGCGCCGGCGGCGGCGTAGGCGCGGGGGCGCTGCTGCGCCCGCGGGTCAGCCGCCGGTCTCCGGAGTCGGCCCGTCGAGCCGGTCGAGCATGCGCAGTACGGCCTGGGTGTTTGCGCGGATCTCGTCGCCCATGTCGTCGAGCCGCATCCCCATGTCGTCGAGCCGCTTCATCATTCGCTCGAAGACGGCGGTCATGTTCTCGAAGGTGCGGGCCTGATACTCGAACGCCTTCTCCTGGTACTGGAACGCCTTCTCCTGGTACTGGAACGCCCGCTCCTGATGCGCCAGCGTGCGCTGCGCGAGCGCCAGCTGCTCGTTCTGGCGCTCGAGGATGCGGTCGAGGCGTGCGTGGCGACTCCAGGGCATCGCGGCCATTGTGCCACCGCCGCCGCGACGGCTCAACGCACGTTCGTGACGGCTGCGTGTCAGCATTGTTCTGCGTGACCCCCTCCAAGAGGGACCGCAGCCGCCAGGCCGTGCGCGAGGCGGTGGAGCAGGCTGGCGGGCTCGAGGCCCCGGCCGAGGCGCCCGCGCGGCGCTCCCAGGACCCGTTCAGCGGTGGCCTGCGCCGGCGGGAGGTGTTGCCCCTGCTGGTGCTGCACCTGATCGCGCAGGGGCCGAGCTACGGCAACCAGCTGATGGAGCGAATCGCGGGCATGACCGCCGGGGTGCTCTCGGTCAACCCAAACACCATGTACCCGATGCTGCGCCAGCTCGAGGGGCGCGGCCTGATCCAGGGCGAGTGGGAGCACCCCGAGCGCCGCACCCGCCGCTACTACTCGCTGACCGAGGCGGGCCGCGCTGAGTACGGCCGCCTGGTCGAGGAGGTGCGGCCCTTCCTCGACTCGGTCAAGGCCTCGATCGAGGAGATCGTGCGCGAGGTGTACGGCCGGTGAGGACCGCCCGGGCCGACACGCAGCTCGTGCTCACGCCCGAGGCCGCCCTGCGGCTCTGGACCGACGTGAGCCGCTGGCCGAGCTTCGTGGAGGGCTTCGCCCGAACCGTGGAGGTCGATCCGGGCTGGCCGGGGGGCGGCGCGCGGCTCGTGTGGGAGTCCTCGCCGGCGGGGCGCGGCCGGGTGACCGAGAGGGCGGTCCCCGACGAGGGTCCAGACCGCTTCGTCACCGAGGTCTTCGAGGAGCGGCTCCACGGCACCCAGACCTTCCGCGTCGTGGAGAGCGAGGGCGGCTCGCGCGCCGAGCTCAGCCTCGAGTACCGGCTCTCCAAGTACGGGCCGCTGGGCGTGGTGGCCGACGCGATCTTCATCCGCCGCGCGATCCGCGACTCTCTGCGCCGCACCCTGTTCCGCTTCGCGCTGGAGGCCGAGGAGGAGGCGAGCCTGCGGTAGGCGGTAGCCTGCGCCGCCATGTTCGTCTTCAAATCCGCCGTCGTGGGCGCGGGGACCATGGGCGGCGAGATCGCGCAGGTCGTCGCCTCCGCCGGCATCCCGGTCGTCCTCAAGGACGTGAAGCAGGAGCTCGTCGACCAGGGGCTCGAGAAGGCCCGCCAGGTCACCCAGGGCCAGCTGAGCGGCCTCGTCGCCAAGGAGAAGATCACCCAGGAGGACGCCGACCGCCAGCTCGAGGAGATCCTGGGGCGCATCGGCGGCACGGTCGGGTACGAGGGGTTCGGCGACGTCGACTTCGCCATCGAGGCCGTGCCCGAGCGGATGGAGATCAAGCAGGCCGTCTTCGCCGAGCTCGACGCGGTCACGCCCGGCCACGCGATCCTCTCCTCCAACACCTCGTCGCTGTCGGTCACGGAGATGGCCGAGGCCACCACGCGGCCGGACAAGGTCTGCGGCTTTCACTTCTTCTATCCCGCCTCGATGATGCGGCTGATCGAGGTGATCGAGGGCGACGAGACCTCCGAGGAGACCGGCCAGGCGGCGGCCAACTTCGCCCAGTCCATCCGCAAGACCGCGATCCGCTGCGGCGAGGTGCCCGGCTTCGTGGTCAACCGCATCCTCAACTCCTCGGTCTCCGAGGTGTGGCGCGTGGTCGAGGAGGAGGGGCTCGACCCGCACGAGGTCGACAAGGTCGTCAAGGACTCCGGCACCGCGCCCATGGGCCCGTTCTTCCTCACCGACCTGCTGGGCCTCGACACCGTGCTGCACGTGGCCGAGCACCTGCGCGACTCGTACGGGGAGCGCTTCTACGTGTCGTCGCAGATGAAGGAGCTGGTGGGGGCCGGGGACCTCGGGCAGAAGACCGGGAAGGGGTTCTATGAGCACGGGAACTGACGTGGGCACCGGCGCCATCGTCGAACGGATGGGGCTGAAGACCCTGGTCGAGGCCTGCCTGGTCCTCGAGGAGGGCGTGGCCTCCGCCAAGGACATCGAGATCGGGATGATGATGGGCGCGGGCATCCTGCCCGGGCCGTTCGCCCGCGCCGACGAGGCCGGGCTCGACACGATCCTCGAGCAGCTCGAGCGCGCCGAGAGCGAGTGGGGGGAGGCCTTCGCGCCGCCGGTGCTGCTGCATCGGCTGGTCGCCCAGGGGCGCTTGGGCAAGAAGACAGGCCAGGGCTTCTTCCCCTACCCGCAGCCCGACGCCGGCGATCAGCGCGAGACCGTGCTCCTGGAGACCCGCGACGACGTGGCCGTCGCCTGGCTCAACCGCCCGCCCGCCAACCCGCTCTCGCCCCAGGCCATCCGCGACCTGATCTCGGTCTGGGAGGAGGTGGAGGGGAAGGCCCGGGCGCTCGTGATCGCCTCGTCGAACATCTTCACCTTCAGCGCCGGAGCGGACATCAAGGAGTTCACCAAGATGCGCCCGGACGCCGAGGGTGCCGAGCTGGTGGAGTCGGCGCACCGCTTCATGCGCGGCATGGAGGGCTCCTCGACGGTCACGATCGCGGCCGTCAACTCGATCGCCTTCGGCGGCGGCTGCGAGTTGGCGATGGCCTGCGACTTCAGGATCGCGGCCGAGTCGGCCAGCTTCGGGCAGCCGGAGATCAACCTGGGCATCGTCCCCGGCTTCGGCGGCACCCAGCGGCTGCCCAGGCTGGTCGGCGAGGCCAAGGCGCTCGAGATGAACCTCTCGGGCGGCCCGATCGACGCGTACGAGGCGCACCGGGTCGGCCTGGCCAACCAGGTGGTCCCCGACCACGAGCTGTTCGACACCGCCCTGGCCTGGGCACGCAAGCTGTCCGAGAAGGCGCCGATCGCGATCGAGGAGATCAAGCGACGCTCGCACCGGCCCGACCTCGACGAGGGCCTTCGCTCCGAGGCCGAGGGATTCGCCCGGGCGTTCGGCTCGGAGGACGCCAGGGAGGGCATCTCCGCGTTCCTCGGCAAGCGCCCGCCCTCGTTCAAGGGTCGATGAGCATCGACCAACGGCATCGCCGCGCAGCGGGCCAGCCCGCTGCTTGGCGCAAGGCGGGCCGGGTGGAGCGGCTCGCGCAGCTGCTTCGCAACTCCGAGCACGCCGTCGTGCTCACCGGCGCGGGCGTGTCCGTGCCGTCGGGGATCCCGGACTTCCGCAGCCCCGGCAGCGGGCTGTGGGAGAACGTGGACCCGATGGAGGTGGCGCACATCGACGCCTGGCGGCGCGACCCGGATCGCTTCTGGCGGTTCTACGGGGAGCGCTTCGCCTCGCTGGTCGACAAGGAGCCCAACGACGCGCACCTGGCGCTGGCCGAGCTCGAGCGACGCGGGCTGATCCGCGCCGTGATCACCCAGAACATCGACCGCCTGCACCGCCGGGCCGGCACCGAGCGGCTGGTCGAGGTGCACGGGTCGATCGAGCGCAGCGTCTGCCTCCGGTGCGGCGGCCGCGTGCCGCTCGAGCGTCTGATCGATCGGCTGCGCGACGGCGGGGGCGCGCCCGAGTGCCCCGCCTGCGTGGTCCCGCTAAAGCCCGACGTGGTGCTGTTCGGCGAGCTGCTGCCCGAGCAGGCGATGGCCGACGCCCAGGCGCTCGCGCTGGACTCCGACCTGATGGTCTGCGTGGGGTCCTCGCTCGAGGTCTATCCGGTGGCCGGCCTGCCGGCGATGACCCGCGGCAGCGGCGGGCGGATCGCGCTCGTGACCCAGGGACCCACGCCCTACGACGGGGACGCCGACGTGAAGCTGGACGGCGACGTGGTGGCGGAGCTGCGCGCCGTGCTGGCCGCGTTGTAGCCACTGAGGTGAACCGCAGCGTCGCCGGGGTCATCGCCGCGCTGATCGCGGTGCTGGCCGCGATCGGCCTGGTCACCGGCGAGGAGGACGGCGGGGCGCCGGCCTCGGCGGCCGAGCCGGAGGTGCAGCTCGAGGAGGTCGCCCGCCGCGTCGAGCGCGTGCGCGAGCAGGGCCTGGTCTTCCCGTACGCGCGCGGCGCCGTCCTCGTGAACGGGATCGAGGCGCGTGGCGGGTGGGAGGCCGTCGACCGCGCGCTTCGGTCGCGCCTCGAGCTCTGGCGCGTGCCCGGCCAGGGCGAGCTCCTCGTGGCGGGCTGGGCCTGGGACTCCGCGCGCGACGCGGACGAGTTCGAGGACGCCGCCACGCGCCGGCTGGCCGAGCTGCCCGGACCGGGTGCGGTGGAGGCGGGCGAAGACGTGGTCGTGGTGGCGCGCGGATTTTCATTCACCGCCGGTGGCGGTGGCGCCGTACGGCCGCCTCCATCGCCCTCACGGCCTCCTCCAGCTCGGCCGCTTGCGCCTCCGCTGGCTCCGAGCGCAGCGCCGTGTTGGCCAGGTCGCCGACCGGGCCGCGCCACTCGTGCAGCCGCCCCGCGCCGGGCAGCTCCGCGATCAGGGCCTCGAGCGCCACGCGCGCCTGGAGGGCCGCCTCGCGCGGACGTCCGGCGGCGAGGTCAGAGC
>JBOGXS010000169.1:0-4635 GCA_050693815.1 Thermoleophilaceae bacterium
GAGCCCGGCCGGGTAGCCGCGGCCGCGCGCGCGGCCGCCCCGCGGGCGATCCGCGGGGGCCGCGCGTGCTTTCGCTCCGGATTCCGGCATGGAGGCGAGTACGCTACTCGCCGTATGGAGAAATACGCCTCTCATCGAAGGATGTGCGATAGATGAACGATCACGGCGAATTGGATTCGGTAGACCGGGCTCTGTTGCGGGAGCTGCAAAACGATGCGCGGCAGACCAACAGGGCGCTCGCTGAGAAGATCGGCGTGGCGCCGTCCACGTCGCTCGAGCGGGTGCGCGAGCTGCGCGAGCGCGGCGTGATCACCGGCTTTCGCGCGGACGTCGATCCCGCCGCGGTGGGACGCCCGATGGAGGCGATCCTGTCGATCCAGCAGCGCGGCTCGCACCGCCGGGCGACCGAGGCCCTGCTCCGCGACGCCGCGGCGCTGCCGGAGACCGTGCGGGTGATGGCCCTCACGGGCACCACCGACTTCATCGTACACGTGGCCGTGCGAGACATGGAGCACCTGCGGGACCTGGTTTGGAGCCTGATCGAGCGGCCCGAGATCGGGCGCGTTCAGAGCTCGCTCGTGTTCGCGCGGGTCGAGGGGCCCGCGCTCGAGCCGCTGCCGGCGGATTCCGCTGGGCGGCCATCCGGGCGTGCATCAGCAGCGTGACCGCCTCCCGGCTGGGCTCGAACGGGTCGGATGGGCTCGGTCATCGTGTACCTCCTCGTAACCATCATTCCGGGATAGACGGAAGTATAACACCGGCTATCATTCTTTGCTAGTTATGGCCCCGGGAGAGTCCGCACCCGAGAAGACGGCGCCCCGGCCGCTCTACCTCGTGCAGCGCTTCGTCAACAGCATCGATCTGGAGAGCGGCGAGGACGAGCTGACGAGCCCCGCCGCTCTGCGCGACTGGCTGGTCGAGCGCGGGCTGATGGAGTCGGGCGAGCCCGTGTCGGTGACCGACCTGGCGCGCGCGCTCGACGTGCGCGAGGGCCTGCGCGCGCTGCTGCTCGCCAACAACGGCGTGCCCGCCGACGCTGACAAGGTGACCCGACTCGACCGGGCCGCCGCCCGCGCCGGGGTGCGGATGCGGTTCCACCCCGGCGCCGACCCCGGCCTCGAGCCCGAGGCCGGCGGGGTGGACGGCGCACTGGCGCGGTTGCTGGCGATCGTGGCCGGCGCCGTGGAGCAGGGTCGCTGGGAGCGCCTCAAGGCCTGTCCCCGCGACGTCTGCCGCTGGGCCTTCTTCGACAACTCGAAGAACCGCTCGGGCCGCTGGTGCCGGATGGAGGACTGCGGCAACATCGAGAAGGCACGCGCCTTCCGCGAGCGCCGCCGCGGCGGGCGCAGCTGACCGTTTACGGGCGAGGGGCTCGCGGGACTGTCCTGGATAGGGGTCGGCGCTATGCCGACCCCTGGGCAGGACGGTTCTCAGATCGACCGGCGCGGCGCTAGGAGGCGCCGTCCGGCGGCGCCATCCGCTCCACCTCGTCCTTCACGCGCTCGAAGCTCTGAAGCGCGCGGTCGAGCTGGTCGCGCTCGTGGGTGGCCATCACCGAGGTGCGCAGCAGCGCGCCGCCGCGCTGCACCGCCGGGTAGATCGCCACGTTCACGTACACGCCGGCGTCGTAGAGCGCGCGCCAGAGCAGCACGGCCTTCCAGTCGTCGCGCACGAGCACGGGCACGATCGGGGTGATCAGCTCCGAGCCGTCGCGCAGCCGGTTCGGCTCCATCACCTCGTAGCCGAGCGCGCCCAGGCCGTCGTGCAGGTAGCGGGCGTTGTCGAGCACGCGGGCCATCAGCTCCGGGCCCTCGTCCGAGCGGATGATCCGCAGCGCTCCGAGCGCCGCGCCCACCGCGGCCGGCACGGCGGCGGCCGTGAACATGAACGAGCGCGACTGCACGCGCAGGAAGTCGATCACGTCGCGCGGTCCGGCGATGAAGCCGCCGCACGACGCCAGCGACTTGGAGAACGTGCCCATGCGCAGGTCCACCTCGTCCTCCACGCCGAACAGCTCACAGGCGCCGGCGCCGCGCGCGCCGAGCACCCCCACGCCGTGCGCCTCGTCGACCATCAGGCGCGCCCCGTGGCGGCGGCAGAGCGCGGTCACGTCGGGCAGCGGGGCGAGGTCGCCTTCCATCGAGAACACGCCGTCCACCACCACCAGCACGCCGCCGCCGTCCGACTCCGCTCGCTGGAGCATCGACTCGAGCTTGTCCAGCCGGTTGTGGCGGAAGGGCCGCACGCGGGCGCGCGACAGCGAGACGGCGTCGAGGATCGAGGCGTGGTCGCCGGCGTCGCAGATGACCGTGTCGCCCGGGTCGAGCAGCGTCCCGATCGCGCCGGTGTTGGCCAGGTACCCGGTGGTGTAGACGAGCACGTCCTCGCTGCCCATCCAGTCGGCCAGCTCGCGCTCGAGCTCCAGGTGCAGGTCGAGCGTCCCGTTCAGGAAGCGCGAGCCCGTCAGGCCGGTGCCGTAGCGCTCGAGCGCCTCGCGCGCCGCGTCCTTCACGCGCGCGTCCCCGGTCAGGCCGAGGTAGTTGTTGGAGCCGAGCATGATGCGCTCGCGCCCCTCCATCGCCACCACCGGCCCGGCCGGCCCCTCGAGCACCCGGAAGTAGGGCATCAGGTCGTGCTCCCGGGCGGCCCGCAGCTGCTCCACGCGCTCGTGGCGACGGGCCTTGTCGAAGAGATCGATGGCGGTGGGCATATAGGGTGGCGCGCCGTGCCAGTGGAGGTTCGACCGGTCCGGTCGCTTGGGGACAGGCGCCAATTCGTCGATCTGCCGTTCCGGCTGCATGCTACCGGGACCCCCTGGATCCCCCCGCTCAAGCTGGAGCGCCACCTGTTCCTCAGCCGCCGGTTCAACCCGTTCTTCGGGCACGGCGAGGCGGAGCTGTTCCTGGCCCGGCGCGACGGCCGCCCGGCCGGTCGGATCAGCGCCCAGGTCGACCGCAACTTCAACGCCTTCCACGACAACGCCTGGGGCGTGTTCGGCTTCCTCGAGGTCGAGGACGACCCCGAGGTGCTGGCGTCCCTGCTCGACGCCGCCGGGGGCTGGCTGCGCGAGCGCGGGCGCGACCGCATGGTCGGGCCGATGGACTTCACGATGAACGACGACTGCGGCGTGCTGATCGAGGGCTTCGACCGCGAGCCGATGATCCGACAGCCGTGGCAGCCCCCGTACTACCAGCGGCTGTGCGAGGGGGCCGGGCTCGAGAAGGCGGTCGACCTGCTGATGTGGGAGCTCCGCATCTCCGACCGCGACAGGGTCCTCCCGATCATTCGCAAGCTCTCCGACGAGCTCGAGCCCAAGCACGGGATAACGATCCGCAAGATGAGGCGGCGCGGGCTGCGTCGCGACCTGGACGCCTTCGCCGAGATCTACAACGAGGCCTGGGCGCGCAACTGGGGCTTCGTCCCCTACACGGACGACGACCTGGACGCGTACGCGCAGGAGCTCCACCTCGTCTTCGACCCCGACTGGTTCATGGTCGCGGAGAACGGCCAGGGGGAGACCGTCGGCGTGGCCATCACGGTGCCGGACATCAACCAGGTGCTGGCCCGGATGAAGGGGCGCGTGCTGCCGCTCGGCTGGTGGCACTACCTGAACCGGCGCCGGATCGTGGACCGCTGCCGGATCGGATTCCTGGGCGTGAAGCCCGCCTATCAGCACACCGGAGTGGCGGCCGGCTTCTACATGGAGCACTTCGCGATGGCCGAGGCCACGCGCGTGAAGTGGGGCGAGGGCGGCTGGGTGCTGGAGACCAACAAGGGGCTCAACCGGGGGATGGAGGCGCTGGGCGGGCGGATCGACAAGCGCTACCGGGTCTACGAGCGGAGCCTCCGGTAACCTCGCCCCTCGTGCCCGAGCCCCTTCCCGACCGCGAGCAGCAGCAGGAGGCGGACGTCAGGCCGCTCCCGGTGCTGGCCGAGCCGCGCCCGATCGAGCGGCCGCGCCCCGCGTCGCTCCCCGCGGCGGTGGCCGCCGTCACCGGCGGCTTCCTGCTGGGCGTGGCCACGTTCGTGCTCGTGAGGCTGCTGCGCCGGCCCCGCCCGGCGGCGCTGCGCCTGGGCAGCCGCCGCGGACGCGGCAAGCGCGTGGAGATTGCGAGCTCGCGCTCGTTCCTCGTCGACATCCACCTGCTGAAGGACCGCTGACCCAGAGAAACGATCCGCGCGCACTCGGCCGAGCCGAGTGCTTACGGCCAATCGAGACCGACGTGGTACCTCCCGGCGCCTACCGCCTGCCGGGCGCGGGCCGCGACGGGGTGCTGGTCAGGCGCGAGGACGCGCTCGTGCGGGTGGTCTGTGCGGAGGGCGAGGCCGTGGTGGTGCGGGCCTGGATCGGCGGGGGTCGGGTCCGCTTCCGCGCCGAGGCCACGGGCCGCGCGACGGGCCTGGCGGCGATCGAGGCCATGCGCTTCGCGCTCGGCACCGACCACGACCTGCACGACTTCCACCGCCGCTTCCGGCGCGACCCACTGGTCGGACCGGTGATCCGCCGCCGCCCCTGGCTGCGTCCACGCCGGCGGCCGGAGCCCTTCGAGGCGCTGGCGTGGGCCGTCTGCGAGCAGCTGATCGAGTCGCGCCGGGCGGCGGGCATCGAGCGCCGCATCGTGCGCCGCCTGGGCG
>JBOGXS010000170.1:0-7070 GCA_050693815.1 Thermoleophilaceae bacterium
GCCGTGCCGGGGGAGGAGACGCTCTCGAGCGAGGAGGCGGCCTCGACCGCTGCCGGCCTGAGTCGCGCCCGAGCGAGCGACCGGGAGGATGAGGGCCTGCCCGCCGGTCTCGTGGCTGCCGGCGCGGCGGCCGCCGCCGCGCTCGCCCTGCTGCTCCTCCTCAGGCGCCGGCTGCGCCCGCGCCACCTCGGGGACCGTCCTGCCTAAGTGTCGTGTGGCGACACCAGGGCAGGATGATGGCTAGTGGTCGCTCTCGCAATTACGCTCCGTCCTGCCGGCGCCTGGACGCGCCTGGCGTCGCCCGGCGGGATCGCCGATGCTTTGGCATCGACTCACCCACCGGGCTTGCCAGCCACGCCCAGTCGCTCGGCAGATCCGGACCGTACTTGCGTTCGCGACCACTAGCCGGTCCCGCCGGACCCTCGATGCGAATCGCCACGATCATCGGCAACCGGCCGCAGTTCGTGAAGGCCGCGGCCGTCTCCCGGCTCCTGCGCGAGCGGCACGAGGAGCTGATCGTCCACACCGGCCAGCACTACGACGACGAGCTGTCGCGGGTGTTCTTCGACGAGCTGGGGGTCCCGGCGCCCGACCGCGAGCTCGGCGCGGGCTCCGGCTCGAGCATCGAGCAGACGGCTCGCATCCTCACCGCGCTCGAGCCGGTCCTGCTCGAGCTTCGGCCGGACCTCGCGCTCGTGTACGGCGACACCAACTCCACCCTGGCCGGCGCGATCGCGGCGGCGCAGCGCCGGGTTCCCCTGGGCCACGTGGAGGCGGGGATGCGCTCGTTCGACCGCTCGATGCCGGAGGAGCTGAACCGCGTGCTGGCCGATCACGCGAGCGACCTGCTGCTGTGCTCCACGCCCACGGCGATGGCCAACCTCGAGCGCGAGGGCGCGGCCGGGGAGGCCCACCTGGTGGGCGACGTGATGGCCGACGTCTCGCTGGCCTTCCGCGACATCGCGGCCGAGCGCTCGACCGCGCTCGCGGACCTCGGCCTGGAGCCCGGCTCCTACCTGGTGGTGACCGCCCACCGGGCGGGTAACGTCGACCGGCCGGAGCGGCTCGCCCTCCTCGTGGACCTGCTCGAGGCACTGCCCGGCGCCACCGGGCTGACCGTGGTCTTCCCGGTCCACCCGCGTACGCGGGCGCGCCTGGAGGCCGGGGACCTGCTGGGCCGGCTCGACGCCCTGACGCTCACCCCGCCGGTCGGGTACCTCGACTTCCTCGAGCTGGCGCGCAATGCGCGGGCCGTGCTGACCGACTCGGGCGGCGTCCAGAAGGAGGCCTACCTGCTCGGCGTGCCCTGCGTGACGCTGCGCGACACGACCGAATGGGTGGAGACCGTCGAGGCGGGCTGGAACGTGCTGGTGGACCTGAACCGCGACGCGGCCCTCGCCGCGCTCGAGCGCCCGCCGCCGGTCGAGCGCCCCGAGCTGTACGGCGGCGGGCGGGCGGCAGAGCGGGTTTGCGACGTGGTCTCGGCCTACACTGCGCGCCTATGAGGACCGGCCCATGAGGATCGGCATCGTCGGACTCGGCTACGTCGGCCTGCCGCTGGCCGTGGCCTTCGCCGAGGCGGGCCAGGACGTGGTCGGCGTGGACGTGGACGGGCGCGTGGTCGAGGCGCTCGGGGCGGGCCGCTCGCACGTGGAGGACGTCGGCGACGAGGCGCTGGCCGCGATCGCACACCGGTTCCATCCCACCACCCGCTACGCCGAGCTGGCCAAGGTCGACGCCGTGGTGGTGGTCGTGCCCACGCCGCTCACCCGCAACCGCGAGCCGGACCTCCAGCCGCTGATCGCGTCGGGCACGGCGCTGGCCGGGGTGCTGCAGGAGAATCAGCTCGTGGTGCTCGAGTCGACCACCTACCCGGGCACCACGCGGGAGCGATTCGCGCCGCTCCTCGAGGAGTCGGGCCTGGCGGCGGGACGCGACTTCCACCTTGCCTTCTCGCCCGAGCGGACCGACCCCGGCCGCACCGACTTCACGCTGCGCACCACGCCGAAGATCGTGGGCGGGCTGACCGACGAGTGCCTGCGCCGGGCGATCGAGCTCTACGAGCAGGTGTGCGACGAGGTGGTGCCGGTGTCAGGCCCCGAGCCCGCGGAGCTGACCAAGCTGCTGGAGAACGTGTTCCGCTCCGTGAACATCGCGCTCGTCAACGAGCTGGCCATCCTGTGCGACCGGATGGGCATCGACGTGTGGGAGGTGGTCGAGGCCGCCGCCACCAAGCCGTACGGCTTCATGTCGTTCAAGCCCGGGCCGGGCATGGGCGGCCACTGCCTGCCGGTCGACCCCTTCTACCTGGCCTGGCGGGCGCGCGAGTTCGACCTGCAGACGGAGTTCATCGAGCTGGCCGGCGAGGTCAACCAGCGCATGCCCTACTTCTGCGTCGAGCGCATCGGCCGGGCACTGAACGACCAGGCCAAGCCGGTGAAGGGCTCGCGCGTGGCCATCGTGGGCGTGTCCTACAAGCTGGGCGTCGGGGACCTGCGCGAGTCGCCGGCCCTGCGCATCATGCGGCTTCTGCGCGAGCAGGGCGCCGAGCTGTCCTACCACGACGACTACGTGCCGGAGCTGCCCGACGTGGGGCTGAGCAGCGAGTGGCCCGAGGACCCCGACTGCGTGGTGATCGTGACCGCCCACCCCGGGCTCGACGTCGAGCGGCTCGTGCACGAGGCGCCCCTGGTCGTGGACTTCCGCGGGGCCACGCGCGGCATCGAGGCGTCGAACCTGGTCCGCTTGTGAGCGCCGCGCTGTGAGGATCGGGGTCGCCGGCCTCGGCTACTGGGGCCCCAACCTCGCCCGCAACTTCGCCCGTCTCGCCGAGCTCGCCTGGATCTGCGACTCGTCCCCGGAGCTCGTCGAGCGCCACGCCGCGGCACATCCGGGAGCACGGGCGACCACCTCGCTCGACGAGCTGCTCGCCGACGACTCGCTCGACGCGGTGGCCCTGGCCACCCCCGTGCCCACCCACGCCGCGCTGGCCGAACGCGTGCTGCGGGCGGGCAAGCACTGCTTCGTCGAGAAGCCCCTCGCGCGGTCGGTGGAGGAGGCGGAGCGCGTGCTCGAGGCCGCCGGCGAGAGCGGGCGGGTCCTGATGGTGGGTCACCTGCTCGAGTACCACCCGGGCGTGCAGATGCTGAAGGACCTGATCGACTCCGGCGACCTGGGCGAGGTGCGCTACCTCTACTCGAACCGCCTCAACCTGGGTCTGCTGCGCCCGGACGAGAACGCGCTCTGGTCGCTCGGCGCCCATGACGTGTCGGTGATCCTGCGGCTCGCCGGCGAGGAGCCCCACGAGTGCCAGGCGGTGGGCGAGAGCTACATGCAGGAGGGGATCGAGGACGTGGTGTTCTGCTACCTGCGCTTCCCGTCGGGCCTGGCCGCGCACATGCACCTGTCCTGGCTCGATCCCCACAAGGAGCGCCGCTTCACGGTCGTGGGCGCGCGCAAGATGGCGACGTTCGACGACATGGAGCTCGAGCGCAAGCTGACGGTGTACGACAAGGGGTTCGACGAGAGCTGGTCCTCGTACGGGGAGTACATCGCGCGCTCGGGGGACATCTTCTCGCCGCGTGTGCCGAACGAGGAGCCGCTGCGGGTGGAGTGCCGGCACTTCGTCGACTGCGTGCGCGCCGGCGGGGAGCCGCGCTCGGGAGGCGCGGCCGGGCTGCGGGTGGTCCGGGTGCTGGAGGCCCTCCAGCGCTCGCTGCGGGAGAGCTCGCGTGGCGTCCCGGCCTGAGGGCGCCGAGGCGCTCGCGCTGCGGCCCTCCGAGCGGGCCCCGGGGCTGCTGCTCGGCGACGGCGTGGAGCTCCCCGAGGACGCCGTGGCCGGCGGGAACGTCGTGGTTCACGCCGGGACCGTGCTCGGCGCGGGCGTTCGCCTCGGGGACGGTTGCGTTGTGGGCAAGCCGCCCACGCTCGGGAGCCGCTCGACCTCCACCCGCGAGGCGCCCGGCTCCGCGGTGCTGGGGGACGGCGTGACGGTGGGCGCCGGAGCGGTCGTGCTGGCGGGCGCCCGGATCGGCGAGGGAGTCGTGGTGGGCGACCAGGCGCACGTGCGCGAGCGCACCGAGATCGGCGCGGAGAGCGTGGTGGGCCGGGGAGCCTCGGTGGAGAACGACGTGCGCGTCGGGGCGCGGGTGAAGCTGCAGACCGGCGCGTACGTGACCGCGTGGTCGGTGGTGGAGGACGACGTGTTCCTGGCTCCCGGCGTGGTGCTGACCAACGATCCGACCGCCGGCCGGCGCCGCGCGGGCCAGGAGCTGCGCGGGGCGGTGCTCCGGCGGGCCTGCCGGATCGGCGGAGGGGCGGTGCTGCTGCCGGGCGTGGAGGTCGGCGAAGAGGCGTTCGTGGGGGCCGGCGCGGTGGTCACGCGCGACGTGCCGCCACGCGGGGTCGCCGTGGGCGTGCCGGCGCGGGTCGCGCGCGAGGTGGGGGAGGAGGAGCTGCTTGGCTGACGCCGCCGTGCGCCTGTGGCCGCGACGGCGCCGTTCGCTCGCCCCCGGACGCGGGACGCTGCTGCTCGGCGGAGGGGCGGCCCTCGCGGTGGGGTCCGTTCTGGTGAGCGAGATCGGCCGGGTCTGGCGGCGCGGCTCGGCGCCGCTTCCCGGGGAGGCGCCCAACCTGCTGCTCGCCGCCGAGGAGGCGGTGGCCGAGACGGCCCAGGTGGCCCGGGCCGGCTACCAGGGGGTGTCCACGCGGGAGAACGCGATGTTCAACCTGCTGAGCTCGTTCGTCGGCACCTTCGTGACCGTGCGCGGCGTGACCTACCTGCTGCGCCGGCGCGCCCGGGTGGGGCCGTTTCGCAACCTGCGCGTGGGCCGGCGCCACATCCACCACTTCGTGCCCGGCATCGTGATCGCCTTCGCGGCCGGCGCCGGCGCGATCCTCACGCGCAACGAGGACCTCGAGCCGCTGCTCGCGGTGCCGTTCGGCCTGGGGATGGGCCTGACGCTCGACGAGTCCGCCCTGCTGCTGGAGCTAGAGGACGTGTACTGGAGCCGCGAAGGGCTGCTGAGCGTGCAGATCACGCTGGCCGTCGCGGCCCTGCTGGCCTCGGTCGCGCTCGGGCTGCGCTTCCTGCGGCGGGGCGAGCGGATCGTGCTCGAGCCCGGCGGAGCGGCGGGCCTCACCTAGCGCTGCTTTCATTTACGTGAATGGAACGCGGATCGACTCCCCCTGACAGGCCCGACCCCCAGGCGCCCGGCCCCGAGGCGCCGACACCCGGCCCCCAGGCGCCTCCGGCACGCCCGGAGGGCGTGCCCGGCTACGGCGGTCCGGTCCCGCCCGGCGGCTGGGAGCAGCCGATCGCGCGTCCGCAGGGCGGCTGGGTAGGCCGGCCGCTGGCCGGCTGGGGCAGCCGCGTTGGCGCGACCATCGTCGACGGCGTCATCATCTTCATCCCAGCGGCAATCCTGTTCTTCGTGCTGGTGGCCGGCGCAATCGGCCTTACCGGGGACGACAGCGACGTCTCGGTCGGCGTGGTGATCGGGTCCCTGATCCTGTGGTTCCTCATCGTCGCCGCCATCGCGCTGCTCTACGCGCCGGCCACGATGGCGCGCCAGGGCGCCGCCAACGGCCAGACGCTCGGCAAGCAGATGCTCGGCATCCGCGTCGTCCGCGACGGTGGCGAGCGTATGACCTTCGGGTGGGCCGCGCTGCGCGAGGTGGTCGTGAAGGGGCTGGCCGTGGGCATCGCCTCCTCGATCATCCCCTTCATCCCGTACCTGCTCGACGTGCTCTGGCCGCTGTGGGACGACCAGAACCGGGCTCTGCACGACATGGCCGTGCAGACCCACGTGGTGCGCGGATGACTCGGTCCGCGCGCACCCGGCCGAGCCGGGTGCTTGCGGCTAGGCCCCGTCAGGCGGCAGCCGGCCGCAGCCGCTCTGCGGCGCCGGTCCAGATCATCTCCTCGCGCCCCGGCCCCACGCCCACCATGACGATCGGGATGCCCAGGAACTCCGAGACGAACTCGAGGTAGGCCTGGGCGTTGGCCGGCAGCTCGTCGATCGAGCGCGCGCCGGTGATGTCCTCGTCCCAGCCGGGCAGCTCGACGAGGTCGCCCTCCACCCTGTGCACGATCGTCTGGTGGTAGGGGAAGTCGTCGAACGTGGCCCCCTCCGGGCCCAGGTAGCGCACTCCGACCTGGATCGGGTCGATGCCGGTCAGCACGTCGAGCTTGGTCAGGACCAGCCCGGTGAGGCCGTTGATGCGAGTGGCGTAGCGAAGCGCGACCAGGTCGAGCCAGCCGGTGCGCCGGGCGCGGCCCGTGGTGGTGCCGAACTCGCCGCCGGCCTGGCGGATGCGCTCACCGAGCGCGTCGTCGAGCTCCGTGGGGAACGGTCCGGCGCCCACCCGCGTGGCATAGGCCTTGGCGATGCCCCACACCTCGTCGATCGAGCGCGGTCCCACGCCCGCGCCGGCGCAGGCGGCGCCCGCGACGGTGTTCGACGAGGTGACGAACGGATAGGTCCCGTGGTCGACATCAAGCATGGTGCCCTGGGCGCCTTCGTAGAGGATGCGCTTGCCGCGGCGGCGCGCCGCGTCGAGCTCCTGCCACACCACACCGGCATAGGGCAGGATCTTCGGCGTCACCTCGGCCAGCGTCGCCAGCACCGCGTCGGCGTCGATCTCGGGCTCGCCGAGTCCGCGCCGAAGCGTGTTGTGATGGAACAGTAGCGCCTGGACGCGTTGGCTTAGCGCCTGCGGCTCGGCGAGATCGCCGAGCCGGATGGCGCGTCGCGCCGTCTTGTCCTCGTAGGCCGGGCCGATGCCGCGCCCGGTGGTGCCGATCCTGCCGAAGCCGGCGTTGCTCGCCGCGCGGGCGCGCTCCCGGGCGCGATCGAGCTCACCGTGCCGCGGCAGAATCAGCGGCGCGGTCTCGGCGATGCGCAAGGAATCCGGCCCGACCGCCACCCCCTCGGCGCGCCGGAGGTCGACGGCGCCGCGCTGCGGCGGTCGCTGCTGGAGATCGCCCCGCGCGTGCTGCCGTTCGTGTCGAGCGTCTGGCAGCGTCTCGACGAAGCACGCCGGCGCGGCGACCGCATCCTGTTCGAGGG
>JBOGXS010000171.1:0-8060 GCA_050693815.1 Thermoleophilaceae bacterium
GCGCACCACGTGCCAGCGGCGCCGCGGCAGCCCGCCGCGCGGCGAGATCGTGCCCAGCAGGCCGAGCTCGAGCTCCAGCTCGACCGCCGCGCGTGACTGCAGCGCCACGCCGAGGCCGGCCCGGGCGGCCTGCTTGATCGCCCCGTTCGAGCCCAGCGTCAGGAGCGCCGGCTCGATCCCGCGGCCGGCGAGGAACTCCTCGACCAGCGTGCGTGTCCCCGAGCCGGGCTCGCGCAGCAGCCAGGGCCGGCCCCCGAGCTCCTCGACCGCGACCCAGCGTCGTCGCGCCAGCGGGTCGCCCGGGGCCGTGACCAGGGCGAACTCGTTGTCGGCGAACTCGTGCCCCGTGAGCCGCTCGTCCTCGGGGATACGGCCCGTGATCGCCACGTCGACGTCGTGGTCGAGCACGCGCTGGAAGACCACTTCGCGGTTGCCCACGTCCAGGCTGATCTCCAGCTCGGGCCGGCGCTCGCGGAAGGCCAGGATCAGCTGCGGCACCAGGTACTCCCCCGCGGTCGTGACCGCGCTGATGCGCAGCGTACGCGCCTGGTGCCCCGCCACCTCGCGCGCCGCGCGGGCGCCCTGCTCGAGCAGGCCGAGCACGTCGCTCGCGTAGGGCACGTAGGCGGCGCCCGCCGCCGACGGCCGCAGGGCGCGTCCGGCGCGCTCGGTCAGGGTCACCCCGAGCTCGCGCTCGAGCGCCGAGACCGCGGCCGACACCGAGGGCTGGGTGACGACCAGCTCCTCCGCCGCCGCCGTGACCGAGCCGCGGCGCACGACCGTCAGGAAGGAGATCAGCTGTGTGAGAGTGACGGCCATGCTTCCGGCCCAACGTATAGACGGAAGTCTAGTGGTCGCTCACTAGGCGTGAAGTGCCGAATCCGCTCCCGCCGGCCAGCGCGGCTCGGCGCGCGGCGGCGTGCCGCCGATGGCGAGCGCCGCCCGCGCCGTGACCAGGTGGTACAGGATCAGCAGCTGGACGAGCGCCAGGGAGTCCGAGCGCAGCAGGTCGGTGCCGACGGTGAACTCCCCCAACCGGCGGATGCGCAGGTGGCTGGCGAAGCTCATGCGCTCCCAGACAGCCTCCTCGAGCTCGGCGGCGCGGGCCGGGTCGAGGTCGCCGGGGATGCACAGCAGCCACTCGCGCTCGCGCTTGACGAGCCCGGGACCGCCAGCCCGGCCGTCGTCGAGCAGCGGCGACAGGTCGGGATGCGGCAGCGTGTCGCGCAGGATCACGTCGGCGTCGAGGTGGGCCGGGTCGCCCGAGCGACCGGGCCGGAAGGCGACCACGATGTCGGCGTGCTCGCGCTGGGGGTCGACGAAGGCCTTGGCGTCGGCCTGGCGGCGGTCCAGCTCGGCCAGCACCTCGTCGGTCGTGTAGCCGCGCCGCGTGCAGTCGCGCTTGAGCTTCCAGGCGCGCCGCAACGCCTCGGGCGGCGCGAGCATCACGCGCACGTCGTGCAGGCTGCGCAGCGTCTCGGTGTGGAAGTCGAGCAGCCCCTCGACGAGCAGGAAGCTCGCCGGCCGCACGTAGACGGGCGCCAAGAAGACGCCGTCGCGGTGGCTGTAGACCGGCTTCAGCACCGGCTCGCCGCGGCGCAGGTGAACCAGGTGCTGGGTCAGGATGTCGAGGTGGTTGGCGTCGGGGTGCAGCGGCGTGACGCCCAGCTCGCTCCGGCGCCGGCGGTCGTAGCGGTGGTAGTCGTCGGCCGACACGTGCGTCACGTGGCCGTCGCCCAGCACTCGCACCAAGCCGCGCGTGACGGTCGTCTTGCCGGCGCCGGAGTCCCCCACCACGCCCACCACGATCGAGCGGGCCATTACGTCCCTACTCCGCTAGGGTGCGCTGGACGAATTCGTCCAGCGAGGGGAGTGGGATGTCGACGACGGCGCTGAAGCGGAGCGCTTTCTACGACGCGCAGGATCAGCTCGGCGCGGAGTGGACCGATTGGGAGGGCTGGGCGTGGGCCGACCACTTCGGGGACCCGACGGCGGAGCACCTGGCCACGCGCAACGCGTCCAACGTCTGGGACGAATCGCCGCTGCGCAAGTGGGACATGAAGGGCCCGGACGCGGTCGCTCTTGCCGACGTGCTGTACACGAACGACATGGCGGCGCTCGAGGTCGGCCAGGTCCGCTACGGCGCGCTCTGTGACGAGAACGGCCTGATGATCATGGACGGAACGATCTTCAAGCTGGCCGACGACCACTGCTTCTCGATCACGAGCTACGACTCGGACCTCGACTGGTACCGCCAGGTCGCCTCGGACCGCGGGCTGAGCGTGGAGCTCGAGGACGTGACCGCGGACATGCCGCACCTTCAGGTGCAGGGGCCGAAGTCGCGCGAGATCCTGGCCCCGCTGACGGAAGGCGTGGACCTTGCGCAGCTGCGCTACTTCCGCTTCGCGGCGGACGCCAAGGTCGGCGGCATCCCGTGCCTCGTGTCGCGTACCGGCTACTCGGGCGAGCTCGGCTACGAGCTCTACTGCAAGCCCGGCGACGCGGCCGAGCTCTGGAACGCCGTGCTCGATGCCGGCCGTCCGCACGGAATGCTCCCGATCGGCCTGTCCGCGATCGAGACGATCCGGATCGAGTCCGGCCTGCTGTTCCCCGATGTGGACTACTTCCCGCACAAGACCGACCCGTACGAGGTGCGGCTGGACAAGGTCGTGAAGCCCGACAAGCCCGGCGACTTTGTCGGCAAGGAGGCGCTGCGGCGGATCGCGTCCGAGGGCACGCCGCGGCCGCTGGTGACGCTCAGGATCGAGGGCGACCAGACGCCCGAGTACGGCGCGGCGGTCACGCAGGAGGGGCGCGAGGTGGGGATCGTGCGCAGCCCGGCATACAGCCCGGCCTTCGAGGAGCAGATCGCGATGGCCGCGATCGACCGCGAGCTGAACGGCGAAGGCACGCGAGTGGACGTGGCGCTGGGAGAGGGCACGGTGAGCGCGACCGTGGCCGGCTTCCCGCTGTACGACGCCGAGAAGTCGCGTCCGCGCTCGTAACGGCGGCGGCGCGGCATCAGCCTGCCTCCTCGATCAGCTCGGTCAGCTCGCGCAGCTCGATCCGATCGGCGTTGCCGGACGTCTTGATCGCGTCCTCGTACATCGTCACGTCCTTCGGGCAGCTCACCACGAAGTAGTCGAGCTCCCCGAGCGTCACCGCCTCGCGGATCCGGTTCTCGGACGGCCGCTCGACGCCGGGCTCGTCGGGGATCCAGATGCGCCCGCCGCCGGCTCCGCAACAGAACGAGTTGTCGCGGTTGCGCGGCATCTCGACCAGCCTACATCCGAGCTCTTGCAGGATCCTGCGCGGCGCGTCGTAGCCGCCGGTGTGACGGCCCAGGTAGCACGGGTCGTGGTAGGTCACGCGGTAGTCGAGCCGGCCGCGGGCCGGCAGCCGGCCGGCCTCGATCAGCTCGAGCAGCAGCGAGGTGTGATGAGCCACGTTCCACGAGCCGCCGAGCTCGTCCGAGAGCAGCTCCGGATATTCGTTGCGCAGCGTGTTGAGCGAGTGCGGATCGCTGGTCACGATCCGGTCGAAGGCGCACTCCTCGAGAGCCGCCACGTTCTGCTCGGCGAGCGCCTCGAAGAGACCCTCCTCCCCCGCCCGGCGCACGTCGTTGCCGGAGTTGCGCTCGCCGTCGTAGAGGATCCCGAAGTCGAGCCCGGCGGCGTGGAACAGCCGCGCCAGCGCGCGCGTGACGTTCTGGCTGCGCGGGTCGAAGGAGGCGTAGTCGCCCACGAACCAGAGCACCTCGACGGGCTCCTTGCGCGCGTCCTTGACCTCGAAGTCGAGCTCCTCGGTCCAGCGCCCGCGCTTGCGGGCGCGCTCCCCGAACGAGTTGCCCGACTTGTGGATCGTCTGCAGCGTCGCCTGCAGGCTCGCCGGCAGCTCGCCCTCCTCGACGAGCCGGCGGCGCAGCTGGTTGATGATCGGCGCCTGCTCGATCCCGACCGGGCACGCCTCGACGCAGGCGTTGCACTGCATGCAGGACCAGACCGTGTCGGCGCGCACGCCGTCGTCGCGGACCACCGGCCGCGCGAACGCGCCGTTGCCGGGCTGCTGCCCCTTGATCAGCACGCCGAGCACGCCGCCGACGCCGACCTCGCGCATCGCCGCGTTCGACTGCTCGCGCAGCTCGAGCACGACATCGCGCGGGGACAGCGGCCGCCCGATGGCGAGCGCGGGGCATGCCTCGTGGCATTTCCCGCACTTCGTGCACGCGTCGAGATGAAGCAGGTGCACGCCGCTGAAGTCCTCGAGCGCCCCGTACCCGGCCGGCTCGGACGCCTGCTCGGGCGCAATGGCGCGCAGCCGCTTGCCCGCCTGCGGGTCGCGTACCACCAGCGAGCCGAAGCTCGCCAGCATGTGCGAGGCCTTGGTGTAGGGAATGGCCGACACGAAGGCGAGCGCCAGCAGCCCGTGCGACCACCAGAGCGCATGCCGCACGACGCGCAGCGCGGGGTCGCTCGCCGCAACGGCCTCGAAGCCCTGGGCGACCGCCCAACCCACCGGCGAGAACTCGTCGTAGCCGGGCTGGTCCATGGCGATACGCGCACCCTCGAGCACGTAGCCGGAGACGACCAGGATCAGCAGGATGCCCACGAACGTCCAATCCCCGACGCGGTAGCCGCGGCGCTCGTCGGCCTCGCGGTCGGGTCGCGCGTAGTCGAGCTTGCGCGGACGCAGGATCGCGCGCCTGACCATCATCATCACGATCCCGACCAGCAGGGCCAGGCCGAGCACGTCGAGCGCTATCGAGTAGCCCAGATAGAAGTCGCCCTCGAAGAAGCGCCAGCCGAACACCGGCTCGGTGAAGTCGGTGTTGACGGCGAGCACGACCGTCCCGATGAAGAGGACCACGAAGCCGTAGAAGATCCCGCGGTGGGCCCAGCCGGTGTAGGGGTCGCGCCGTCCGATCGAGACGTGGCTCAGCAGCATCCGGAGCGCCTCCCAAGAACGGCCCGGCAGCTCGGAGCGCGGCGGCCAGCCGCCGCCGTGGGAGCGTCTGTACTTCGCGACCGGACGAGCGACGCCGTAGGCGAAGACCAATATCGAGAGGCCCGCGAGCACGTACCAGAGCACCTCGAGGGCCGGCTCGAAGTCCCAGAAGACCTCGCGGGTCTTCTCCGCGCCGAGCGGGGGGACCGAGCCCATCGCCTACCCGCCGAACTGCTCGGCCAGCTCGTCCGCCACGTCGAAGAGGTCTGCTACCGCGCCGTAGTGGGCGACCCTGAAGATCGGAGCTTCGGGATCGGTGTTCACCGCGATGATCGTGTCGGCGTTCTGCATCCCCGCGAGATGCTGGACCGCCCCCGAGATTCCAAGCGCAAGGTAGACCTTCGGCTTCACGGTCTTGCCGGACTGACCGACCTGGCGGGCGTTCGCGACCCAGCCGGCGTCGACGAGCGGGCGCGACACGCTGAGCGTGGCACCCATCTTGCCGGCCAGCTCCTCGAACTGCGGAAGCGCGTCCTTGTCCTCGATGCCGCGGCCGACCGAGAGCAGGAAGTCGGCCTGCGTGATGTCCACGTCGCCGGCCTCGACCTCGCGGAAGCCGAGCTGGTCGGTGCGGGCCTCGACGGCCGCCTCGACCGCGCGGGCGGGGGCGGCGCCGGAGCCCTGCGCCGCTTCGAAGGCACCCGCGCGCAGCATCAGCAGCACGGTCTGCTTGCCCGGGAAGTCGAGCTCCACCTGGACCTTGCCTCCGTAGCCGGCGCGCGTGGCGACCGGGCCGCCGTCCCAGCCGAGCGCCGTCACGTCGCTCGCGAAGCCGAGTCCGAGCTTCGCGGCCACGGCCGGGCCGAAGCCGAGCGAGTCGATCGTGTGTCCGAGCAGCACCACGGCCGGGCTCTCCCGCTCGATCAGCGCCTCGAGCGCGCCCGCGTGCACGTGGGCCTCGAAGCTCTCGGTGGGCGACGCGACCGTGAGCACCTCGTCGACGCCCGTGGCGCCGAGCGCGTCCGCGTGCTCCGTCGCGGCGGCGCCGACGATCGCGACCGCCACCCGCCCGCCGGCCTGTTCCTTCAGCGCGAGCGCCGCGCCCACCAGCTCCAGCGAGACCTCGCGCAGGTCCCCGCGGCGGCTCTCGGCCACGACGAGGATGCCGCTCATCCGGTCATCCGCTCCTTCACGATCTCGGCGATCCGCTCGGCCACGGCGGCCGGTGATCCGTTCAGCATCTCCGCGCCCCCGCCGGCCTCGGGCGGCGAGATCGAGCGCACCCGCGAGCCGGCGGCCGCCGCGACCCGCTCGTCGTCGAGCCCGAGGTCGGACAGCTCCATCACCTCCAGGGGCTTCTCCTTCGCCTGCTTGATCGCGCGCAGATTCGCGTAGCGCGGCTCGTTGATGCCCGTCTGGATGGTCAGCAGCGCCGGCAGCTCGACCCGGAGCAGCTCGACCAGGCCGCCCTCGAGCTCGCGCTCGACCGTCGCCGAGCGCGAGGCGGCGTCGTAGTCGAGCGCGTTGACGACGGCCACCCGCGGCAGGCCGAGATGGGCGGCCAGCGCGACGCCGGTGGCGCCGTGGACGGCGTCGCTCGACTGCACTCCGCAGAGCACCAGGTCGGGCGACTCGCGCTCGACGGCGGCGGCGAGGACGCGCGCGACGGCGAGCGGGTCGGCGCCCTCGAGCGAGCCCTCCCACACGCGCTGCGCGCGGTCGGCCCCCTTGGCGAGGCAGGCGCGCAGGCCCTCCTCCGCCTCCTCGTCCCCCAGCGAGATGACAACGACCTCGCCCTGACCCTCCGCCTCTCGCAGCTGGAGGGCGGTCTCGAGCGAGAAGTCGTCCCACTCGTTGAGCTCCCAGTCGACCGCGTCGGGGTCCACTCCGGGGCGGTCGTCGAGCAGCTCGAACTCCTCGTCGAGGACGGCCACCTGCTTGACCGGAACGACGATCTTCATCGGGCTACTTGGCCACCTGGACCATCGGCTCGACGTCCGGCGTGTTCAGCAGCGCACCGTCGTAGTCCTGGTTGGTCACCTCGCCCCACAGCCGCCGCTCGCGGATGAACGGCAGCGGCATCGCCGGGTTCGGGCTGTCGATCTCGCGCGCGAGCCGGTGCCCGTCGAAGATGCAGTCCGGGATCATCCGCGGCGCCGCCGCGTCGCCGATCATGTAGACCGCCTCGACGCCCTCCCGCTCGAGCGCCTCCTTGTCGGAGCGCAGCTCGTGGTACAGCTCGTCGTTCGACTGCCGCTGCGTGCAGAGCACCACGGTGTCGACCTCGAACCGGTCCTTGTGGGCGGGGTTCCAGACGTTGTAGGCGTGGCAGGCGCCCTGCTCGATCTTCTCGAGCATCGTGTACGTGTGGATCTTCACCCCGAGGCGGTGCAGGTCGCGGTGGAGCATCGGCGCCTCGAGCGTGAACTCCATGTAGCTCGCGACATCGCCCATCTGGGTGACAAGAGTCACGTCGTGACCCTCTCCGGCCAGCTTCTGGGCGATCGAGACGCCCATGTAGTAGCCCTCGTTCTCGAGCACGAGCACGCGGTTGCCGATCTGCTTGTCCCCCTTCACGACCTCGTCGGGGGTCAGCTGCCAGTCGAGCGAGGCGTCCGCGCCCTCGATCGCGGCGTGTGTGGCCGGGCCCGTCCCGTCGGTGGCGAAGTGGCCGCCGGTCGCGATCACCACGATCTCGGCCCCGTACTCGAGCACGTCCTGGGTGGACAGGCGCGAGCCCAGGTGCATCTCGACGTTGCCCAGCTTGTCGAGCTGGATCTGGCGGTAGTTGACGATCCGCTTCCACTCGCCGAGGCCGCGAGCCGTGCCGCGGGCGAGGTTCTCCTTGCCGTCCGAGTGGCCGAGCTGCGAGATCCAGTTGACGCAGCCGCCGATCTCCTTGCCGGCCTCCACCAGGTGCACGGCCGACATGTCGCGCTTGCCGAGCACCATGGCGCACTCCATCCCCGCCGGCCCGGCCCCCACGACCAGCACGCCCTTGTCGCGGTTGGCCGCCGGGTGGAACTTCTCCGGGTGCCAGCCGCGCCGGTACTCCTCGCCGGCGGTGGCGTTCTGGGTGCAGATCATCGGCGGGCCGCCGATCTCCCAGCGCGAGA
>JBOGXS010000172.1:0-12622 GCA_050693815.1 Thermoleophilaceae bacterium
ATGGAGCGCCAGGCGGTCGCGGCCGGCGCGCGGCTCGAGCGGCGCGACGGCTGGAACGTGGCCGTGGGCTTCGACACGCCGGAGGCCGAGCTCGAGCGCTGCCGCTCGGCCGTGGGCTTCGCCGATCTCTCCCACCTCGGCAAGGTCGAGGTGCATGGCCCGCGGCAACCCGACTTGGACCGCTCGTGGTGGTGCGCCTACACGCCGGAGCGCGCGCTCGTCCTCTGCGAGCCGGAAGACCTTCCCGCGCTGCGCGGGCGGCTCGGCGACAGCGCCGTCGACGTGACCACGGCATTCGGCGCGCTGGCCATAGTGGGCCCGCTGGCGCGCGAGCTGTTCGCCCGCTTCTGCGCGCTCGACCTGCGCGACGC
This sequence comes from Thermoleophilaceae bacterium, assembly GCA_050693815.1. Lineage (GTDB taxonomy): Bacteria > Actinomycetota > Thermoleophilia > Solirubrobacterales > Thermoleophilaceae > JACVRW01. Next base: position 372 of record JBOGXS010000172.1, read on the forward strand.
AGTCACCCCCGTGCACGCCTTCCGGCCTGGCTCGGTGGCCCGCACGCCCGGCGCGGTGCTGCGCCAGGCGGAGGACCGCTGGCTGATGCTCTTCGGCGCGGCGCTCGGCCAGTACATGTGGACCGTGGTGGCGGACGCCGCGGAGAGCCTGGGCGGCGGCCCCGTGGGGGTGGACGCGCTCACGCGCGTGGAGCAGGAGCCCTCGCGTGCTTGACCTGTTCCGCACCCGCCGGATGTGGCGCCGCAGCCCCGAGCTGAAGGACTCCTACGACGTGGTGATCGTGGGCGGCGGCTCGCACGGCCTCGCCACGGCCTACTACCTCGCGCGCGACCACGGCATCCAGGACGTGGCCGTGCTCGAGAAGAGCTACATCGGCTCGGGTGCCGCGGGGCGCAACACGACCATCCTGCGCGCCAACTACAAGACCGAGGAGGGGGCGCGCTTCTACGACGCCGCCCTGAAGCTCTACGAGGGGCTGGGAGCGGAGCTGAGCTTCAACCTGCTCTTCTCCCAGAACGGCCACCTCACGCTGGCCCACTCGGACCGGGCGATGTTCGTGATGGCCAACCGGGCCGAGGTGAACCGGCTGAACGGGATCGACTCACGGTTGATCTACCCGGACGAGATCAAGAAGCTCGCGCCCGCCATGCAGGTCGACAATCCCGGCGCCGTCTATCCGATCATGGGCGCGCTCTACCATCCGCCGGGCGGGGTGATCCGCCACGACGCGGTGGTGTGGGGGCTGGCCCGCGGCGCCGACCGCGGCGGCGCCGAGATCCACCCCTACACCGAGGTGACCGGGATCGAGCGGTCGAACGGGCGCGTGGCGGCGGTCGAGACCAACCGCGGCCGGATCAGGGCCGGCACGGTGCTCAACTGCACGGCGGGCTGGAGCTCGCTGATCTCGGCGATGGCCGGCGTGGAGCTGCCGATCACCACCCACATCCTCCAGGCCTGCGTGACCGAGCCGCTCAAGCCGCTGCTCGACGTGGTGATCGTCTCGTCGCAGATGCACGTGTACATCTCGCAGACCGACCGCGGCGAGTTCCTCATGGGGGCGGAGATCGAGCCGTGGACCACCTACCGCATGCAGGGCACGCTCAACTTCATGCAGGAGGTCTCGCGCCACTCGCTGGAGCTCTTCCCTCAGCTCGAGCGGGTGCGCATCCTGCGCAGCTGGGCGGGGCTGTGCGACCTGTCGCCCGACTACAGCCCGATCCTCGGCAGGACAGAGGTGGACAACTTCCACGTCAGCTCGGGGTGGGGCACGTACGGCTTCAAGGCCGCGCCGATCGTGGGCCGCACGCTGGCCGAGCTCACCGCCACGGGCCGTACGCCCGAGCTGATCGAGCCGTTCGCGCTGGAGCGCTTCTACGAGGACAAGCTGGTGTCGGAGCTGGCCGCCGCCGCGGTGAGCCATTGAGATTGCTCACCGCTCGAGATCGTCGCTCCGGCGCGGGCCAAGCCCGCGCCCTCGCGCACGGCAGCCACTGATATATCACCGTGTATCGTCCACGGCGACCATGAGGAGGAGGGCCGATGAAGAGCAGCCTTGAGATCGCGCAGGAGGCGGAGCTCCTCCCGATCGAGAGCATCGCCGAGCGGATGGGCCTGCTGCCCGAGGAGTTCGAGCCGTACGGCCGGCACAAGGCGAAGGTGTCGCTGGAGGTCGTGGAGCGGCTGGCCGACGCGCCCGACGCCAAGGTCGTCTGCGTGGCCGGGGTCACGCCGACCCGCGCGGGCGAGGGCAAGACCACCACCGCGGTGTCGCTCACCCAGGGCCTGGGCGCGATCGGCAAGGAGCCGCTGCTCTGCCTGCGAGAGCCGTCGCTCGGCCCCGTGTTCGGAATCAAGGGCGGCGCCGCGGGCGGCGGCCTCGCCCAGGTCGTGCCGATGGAGGACCTGAACCTCCACTTCACCGGCGACATCCACGCGGTCGGCGCCGCCAACAACCTGCTGGCCGCGCTGATGGACGCCTCGATCCTGCACGGCAACCCGCACAAGATCGACGCCCTGCGCGTGGACTGGAAGCGGGCGCTCGACATGAACGATCGCGCGCTGCGCGAGATCACCCTGGGCCAGGGCGGGCGCGCGAACGGCTACCCGCGCGAGTCCGGGTTCGACATCACCGCGGCCTCAGAGGTGATGGCGATCCTGGCCGTGTCGCGCGACCTGCACGACCTGCGCCGGCGCCTCGGCGCGATCACGGTCGCCCGCACCTACGACGGCGGCAAGCCGGTGACGGCCGACGACCTCGGCGCGGCAGGGGCCATGACCGTGCTGCTGAAGGACGCCCTCAAGCCCAACCTGATCCAGACGCTCGAGGGCCAGCCCTGCCTGATGCACGCGGGCCCGTTCGCCAACATCGCACACGGCAACTCGTCGCTCGTGGCCGACCTGATCGGCCAGAAGCTCGGCGACTACGTGATCACGGAGTCGGGCTTCGGCTCCGACATGGGCATGGAGAAGTTCTTCGACATCGTCTGCCGCAAGGGCGGGATCCGGCCGAGTGCGGTGGTGCTCGTTGCGACGGTGCGGGCTCTCAAGCACCACGGCGGGATCGAGGACGACCCGCGGACCGAGCGCGTGCGCGGCCTGGCCGCCATCGCGACCGGCGCCGCCAACCTCAACCGCCACCTCGGCATCGTGCGCGGCTTCGGCCTGCCCTGCGTGGTGGCGGTCAACAGGCGGCCGGGGGACACCGACGAGGAGGTCGATCTCGTGAAGGCCCTGGCGCTCGAGGGCGGCGCTCACGCGGCTGAGGCCAACGAGGCCTTCGAGCGCGGCGGCGAGGGCGCCGCGGCGCTGGCGGAGGCGGTGGCCGGCGCCTGCGAGCAGCCGAACAGCTTCCAGCTCATCTACGAGGACGAGGACCCGATCGAGACCAAGATCCGAAAGGTGGCGACGAAGGTCTACGGCGCGTCCGAGGTCGTCTTCTACCTGGACGCCCAGCGCAAGATCCGCCAGTACGAGGACGACGGGCTCGACACGCTGCCGATCTGCATGGCCAAGTCGCACCTGTCGCTGTCGGCCGACCCGGCGCTGCTGAACGCACCGGAGGACTTCGAGCTGCCGGTGCGCGACATCCGCGCCTACACGGGCGCGGGCTGGCTGGTGCCGCTCTGCGGCGACATCCAGCAGATGCCCGGCCTGGGCAAGGCCCCGGCGGCGCTGAACGTGGACATCGACGGGGAGGGACGCACGGTCGGGCTGTTCTGAGCGCGGTCGCTGTGTGTATAGTATGCGCATGGCACGAGTGAACGTGTACCTCCCGGACGAGCTCGCACAGCGCGCACGGGCGGCCGGGATCAACATCTCAGGCGTCGCCCAGCAAGCACTCCGCGGCGCCCTTGCGCCCGGCGAGACCGACCGCTGGCTCGACCGTCTGGAGGCACTGCCGGCCGCCGACATCCCTCACGAGCGCGCGATCGCCGCCCTCGACGCCGCGCGCGAGGAGTTCGGTGCCGGAAGCCGAGGCTGAGGGCGCCGTCGTCGACGCTTCGGCGGTTGTCGAGGCGCTGCTTGGTACCGAGGTTGGGATCGCAGTCCGAGCCCGAATGCGAGGGCGCCAGCTGCACGCGCCCGCTCATCTTGACGCGGAGGTGCTATCGGCGTTCGGTCGCCTGCACCGGGCGGGCGAGCTCGCAACTGCTGTCGTCACGGCGGCCCTGAACGAGCTCGCCGTGGCGCCGATCCGGCGACATCCTCTCGCCGACCTGCTGGCTGGCGCCTGGGGCGCCCGGGAGCGACTTCGCCTCGTCGACGCTCTCTACGTCGAGCTGGCTGATTCACTTGGCTCGATGGCGCTGCTGACAACCGACGCGCGGCTCGCGAAGCACTGCGAGCTGGCCGAGCTTCTCCGCGTCCCGCGCTGACGATCCCCGTCCCGGTGCAGCGGCTTCAAGCAGACGTTCCTCGGCGCCTGCCGTCCTGCTACGCGGTTGCGGGGGCGATGCGCTGGGCGTGTGCGTACAGGGTCTCCGGTGCGATGTCGGCCTCATTCGGCCATACGATCGTCCCTGCCGCTCGGTCGGCGCGGAGCTGACGGAAGTAGTCGCGGTCGCGCAGCGGCTCGAAGACACCGCCGTAGTCGGCGAGGTAGGAGAGGTCGATCTCGGCGACGGTGCCATCCTCGAAGCGCACACGCACCGTGTAGCCGTGTACGGGCGTGGCCTCGACGAGAAGCGGAGTGCTTCGCATCGGGGCTGATGGTAGACCGTTCATCGCAGCGGCTCGACCGGCCACAGCGGTTGGTGGCTGCGGGCGCGTGCCCAGTTGTCGCGCAGTTCGGCCTGGTGGAGGCGCGCCCACTCGACGACCAGCCGTCCGGCTCGTGGCGGAAGCCCGCCGGCGGCTGGTCATGTTGGTCGCGGCTGCCATGGATTCAGGTTTCGGGTCGTCCGGCCTTTACCCAGCGGGCGAGCAACGGGTCGGTCACGCGGTACCCGGTCGACGCTGCCTGGTCGGGAACGATCTCGCCGCGGTCCTCGAGCGCTCGGGCGGCGCTGCGCACAGCGCCGCCGCGCGAGCCGCCGTGGCGGCGATCGGAGGCATAAAGGCGCTGCGTGTTCTCGGCGATGGCGGCCAGGACGCGCCGCTGGCTTGGCTTGAGCGAGGTCCAGATCGCGCGCAGCTCGTCGTGCACGTCGCGCGCGACGGCGTCCTCGGCGGCGGCCCAGGTCTCCTCGTTTGCCGCCTGGCCGGACGGCGTGCGCTCCCAGACGGCGTGGGCGAGCAGCATCGTGCGCTGCGGATGGCCGCCCGCCAGGTCGAGCAGTGGGTCGAGGGCGCCTCCCACGGCGCGGCCGGTGCGCTCGAAGCGCTCTGCGATGTACTCGGCCACCTCCTCGGCGGGCAGGGAGGAGAGCTCGACCGGGCCGGCCTGCCCGTAGAAGGCGCGGCGCCGGTCGGCGAACAGCTCGCGCATCATGCCGAGGTGAGAGCCCGAGAAGACGTAGCTGGCGGCGTCGGCGTGGTGCTGGATCTCCGAGCGGATGATGGCGTCGGCGCGGTCCTGCGTCGCGAGCACGTCTTGAAACTCGTCGAAGGCCACCAGCGTGCGCTGTCGGTGTCGCTCGTGCAGTCGCCTCGGCAGCGCGAGCCGCTCGAGCAGCGGCGGCTCGGCCTGCGCGTCGACGGTTAGCTCGACCGCGCCGGGGACCGGGCCGCCGCCGGCCCGCACGGTCGGGCGCAGCATGCGTCGCACGCCGCTGAACCAGGAAGCCAGCCGGCCCGAGAGCTGCTCAGCGTAGGCGCGCTCGATGCGCTGCGCGATGTCGTCCAGGGTGAGCACGCCGAAGAAGTCGACGTAGACGGCCGCCCAGCCCTCCCGCTCGGCGTCGTGCAGCGCCCGGCGCAGCAGTGAGGTCTTGCCGAACCGCCGCGGCGCCATCAGCCGTGAGTTGTTGCCCTCGCTTGCACGCTCGAGCAGGATGGTGGCTTCCGCGTCGCGGTCGATGAGGTCGGCTACCGCCACCGGCTCGCTGTAGCGGAACGGGTTATCTTGGCGCTCGCTAGCGGGGAGCATCTGTGCTCGCAAAAATAGAGCATCACGCAGGGAAGGCAAGGCCGGCGCATCACCCCGGCCCGCCGCATCGCTCGCCGTCAAACCTCATAGCGCCCTCGTTGGTCTGGCTGAGGCGCGGAGCAGTAGTCCAACGATCGCCTCGAGCTGGCGGTCCCGCGACCGGCGGGCCTGCTCACCGTCGGGATGCTCGATCAGCCGGATCGAGACCTTGATCCCGCTCCTCTCGCCCAGATCGAAGCGATGCTCGGTTGGAGGCGACCCCGCGCTGGTCACGCGCCGCTCCGGGTGGGGGCGTCTACGCGTGCGCCCTCGCGGACGAGGACACCGCGTTCGTGACGAGTGCCAACCTGACCGGACTCGGCCTCGACGAGAACATCGAGCTCGGGCTCCTCGTCCGCGGCGGTCCCACGCCGCGACGGATCGCGCGCTACGTGCGCGGGCTGATGGCCGAGGGGGTTCTCGCCGGGCGTGACCTCCAACCGGCCAGGCGACGCCAGGCGCACGCTGCCGGCCGCGCGCCGATTACTCTTGTGCCTGTGACCGACGAAGAACGGATCGCCGAACTCGCCAACTTCGCGGAGTCCTACTCAGATGAAGCGCTCGGGATCAAGAAGGCGCTCGTCTCGCTTGACGAGAATCAGGAGGGCGAGCCGGTCAGCCGCATCCTTCTCCTTCTTGCTGATCCCACTGGCGACACGTGGGAGGTTGACGACATCCGTGAGTTGCGGCAAACGCTCGGTCGCAAAGCGACTGATCTCGAGCTCCCTCCGGTCACCCTCACTCTCGTTGCGGAGAGCGAGCGGGAAGCGATAGACGCCTTCGCGCAGTAGCCCTCGTGCCGGCGTACCCGATCGAGCCGGACAAGCTGCTCGATGCAGCGGAGCGCCTGGCTCCCGCGCAAGTCGGGCGTGGGCGGCCGCCCTACACAGCGCATCGGCGCGCAGCATCGACCGCGTATTACGCGGCGTTCCACGCGATTTCGGAGAGGGTGGCGGCGCTCGCGTTCTCCAACGCGGACGCGACGCTGCGTCAACGGGTGCGTCGGTGGATCGCTCACGCCGATATCTCGACCGTGTGTCGATGGGTGAGCGGTCTTCAGGGCACGGGCAGCTACGGCGTCCCAGCCCACATCCGTGCGCTGCTCACTCCGCCTGGCAGGCCGTCGAACATCGACGCAGACACGGTCACGATCGCCGACGGCTTCCTCGAGCTCCATGAGAAGCGGTTGGAGGCGGATTACGACCATGAGGCTGTGTTCACTCGCAGTGACACGAGGGCGACGATCGCCTTGGCCCGACAGCTCGTCTCGCTCGTAGGAACGGCCAGCTCGAGTCAAGCGGAGGTCTTCTTCGGCCTGGTGGCGATGCAGGCGCAGGTGCGATCGCGATAGGAGCCTGCCCGACCCGCGGGTTCGTGCGAAGCTGGATCGCTGATCCTGCGAGGACCGTCTTGTTCAGCCGTCGCTGGCGTCTCGGTCGGCCCGGTCATCCTCGCGGCGGGCGTCGCGCTCATAGTCGTCCGCAAGTTCCCGTAGTAGGCGGCTAGGTCTCGGCCCTTGCGCTCGCTGTCCGCGCCCTCGGGCAGGGCCGTGACGGTCGAGTTCGCCACGGCGGACGGTACGGCCACCGCCCCCGGGCGATTACGCCGCGGCGAGCGGGCTGATCACCTTCGAGTGACACGCGGGAGCCGGTCGTCATCGGCGGCCTGGTCCAGGGCGACCGGCGCGACGAGCCCGACGAGACCTTTGCGGTCAATCTCCGAAACGCGTCGAACGCGACGATCGCGGACGGCGAGGCCGTGGTCACGATCACCGACGACGACCTCCCGCCCCTACGGGCGTTCAGGACCGCGAACGTCCTCCCCGTGTCTGGCGTGGTGCTCGTGAGACGGAGAGCGGTGCGCGCAAGCCACGCCGCCCACCAGAGACGGGGCGGCGTCCCGCGCGGCTTCGTCCCGCTGACCAGCGCCACCCAGATCAGGGTCGGGACGATCGTCAACGCGGACCGCGGCGTGGTGAGGATCCAGACGGCCGCGAACCGCACAGGCACCAGGACGCAGACCGCGAAGTTCCGCTCCGGCACGTTCCGGATCAGGCAGCGCCGGTCAGCCCGGCCGATCACCGAGATGGTGCTGAGCGGCGGGGACTTCCGCGCCTGCAAGCGTCGCGGCGGGCGTGTGCGCCGCCTGCGCGGCGACGGACGTGGCGCGTGGCGGATCAGGGCCGCCACAGCTCGGCCACGCGCGGGGCACCGCGGCCTGGTCCGTCGAGGACACCTGCGAGGGGACCCGCACGCGCGTCCGGCGCGGCAGCGTCCGGCTGCGCGACTTCGTGCGGCGGCGGGCCGTGAAGCTCCACGCTCCCCGGAGCTACTTCGCGGCGGCGCGGCGCGGCGCAGGCGGCCCGAGGCGCGGGGGCGGCCGAGCGCCCGGGACATCCCGTGGGGTGAGCGCTGATGCCCCCGGATCGGCGCGCGCTGGCCGTGGCGGTCGGGTGGCGTCGAACGGACGCATCACGACGGTCGCCGGGCGGCCTCCCTGGGGGACGAGGCCGCCAACGCCGGCGAGGGCGGCCCGGGCGCGGGCTGGCTGATGCCGCTCTGCGGCGACATCCAGCAGATGCCCGGGCTGGGCAAGGCGCCCGCGGCGCTGAACGTCGACGTCGACGCGGAGGGGCGCACGGTCGGGTTGTTCTGAGCGGACCGTGCGGAACTAGACTTCCGCCATGAGCACCGGGGCCGAACCCACCGCACCCCCTCGCGCTCCCCGGCAATCGCTCGTGGACGTCGCGGAGGAGGCCCTGCGCGGCTGGCTCGCAACCGGCCGTCACCGTCCCGGCGAGCGACTGCCGCCCGAGCAGGAGCTGTCGGCCCACCTGGGCATCTCGCGCGGGACGCTGCGAACGGCGCTGCGGCGGCTGGAGGACACGGGCGAGATCGTGCGCCGGCAGGGGAGCGGGACCTACGTCGGTCGAGCGCCCTCCACGTCGCTGGACGAGGGCCTCGAGAAGCTCGTCTCGTACTCGGAGCTGGCCCGCCAGCGCGGAGTTCTGCTCGAGCTGGGCGAGCTGTCGGTGGAGTCACGGCAGTTGCGGGCGGAGACCGCCGAGGTGTTCGGCGTAGACCCTGCCATCACCGCCACCGAGGTCACCCGCGTCCTCCTGATGGACGGCGAGCCTGGGGCGTGGATGCGCGACGTGGTGCACCCCGCCGTGACGCTGCCCTCCGGTGCGCGGATCCGCTCGATGCTTGAGAAGGGCGAGATGGTGATGGACGTGCTGCTGAAGCAGGGTGTGCCGGTGGCCTACACGCGCGCCCACATCACGGCGCGTGTGCTGACCAAGCGCGATCGCGTTGGCCGCGCGCTCGGCGTGACAGACACCGTGGCCGCCCTGGAGATCAACCACGTGACCTGCACGACCGAGGGCGCGCCCGTGGAGCACTCGACGGACATCTTCTTGCCCCGCAGCCTGGACCTGCACGTGATGCGTTGGCTGGAGGACGTGCCGCCGGTGCCGGCGATCGGCCGCGCCGCCCGAGGCTGAGCAGGTGGTGTGCGGCCTAGAGCTGCCGGGACGACCAGAGCAGCGCGGCCAGGATCACCGAGGTCAGCCCGACTACCAGCCCGACGATCCAGCCGGCGACGTCTTGGCCCACGAGCACGGCGCCCAGGACCACGGCGATGCCGATGATCCCGCCGGTCGCGACCAGGCGCATCGAGCCGCGCTCCAGCTTCGTGCGGCGACGCTCTCGGCCGGGCACCATGCCCTGGGGCTGCTCGCCCCGCCGAGACTCGCGCTCGCGCTGGCGAGCCTCGCGCGGAGTGAGTACGGGCTCGGGCTCCGTCGGAGAACGCTCGGCCGATGCGGGTCGCTCGCCGGACTCTGAGGCGGTCACGTGAGAAGGCTATCGCGACCGCGCCGCCAGGCGGCCCGGTCTGGTCTCGGCGATCGGGTGGGCGGTGCAGGAAGGCGCCGGCGTGGGCTCAATAATGCCCTCTGCCGTTCGCGCGGCGGTCCTCGAGCAGCTCGCAGAGGGGGTCAGCCTGAGGAGCCTCGGCGCCTGGCGATTCCGCGGCCTGCCCGAGCCGGTGGATCTCTTCCAGGTGGAGGCGGCTGACCTGCTCGCTGACTTCCCGCCTCTACGATCGGCCGTCCCTGCCAAGTAGACGGTGTAGACGTCTGTCATGCCGAGTACCCCCTCGAACAAACGCTCAACGAGCGCGTCTCAAGACGCGCATGTCACAAGCCCGTACAAGTCGAAGCCCGTCACCCGCACTGTCTTGCTCGCCCGTAAGGTTGGTCATGCTTGGCCAACCACGCTAGGATCGCAAGGTCATGCGTGTGAACGTTGGCCAGGCGAAGACGGACCTGTCGAGGCTGCTTGCCCGCGTTGAGGCGGGCGAGGACGTCGAGATCGCGCGCGACGGCGTTCCCGTCGCGCGTTTGGTGCGGGTCGAGCCATCGCCGGGGCCCGGGGCGCGGTTCGTCGAGGCGCGTGGATCGCTGGCCGGCCAGATCTCGATTGCGGAGGATTTCGAGTTCACCGACGAGGAGCTCGACGAGATGCTCGACGAGCGCGTGTGAGGCTGCTGCTCGATACCCAGGTCGTGCTCTGGCAACTGCAGGGATCCCGGCCCCTCCGGACGCGAGCCCGGGAAGCGATCGAGCGCGCGAGCGAGTTGAGCTTCAGCGTCGTGTCGTTCGCCGAGATCGGCGTCAAGGCAGCGATCGACAAGCTTGTCATCCCAACGGATCTCCGCGAGCACGTCATGCGCAGCGGACTGCAGATCCTTGGCCTGGCTCCCGATCACGGCCTCGGAGTCGCCGATCTCCCGATGCACCATCGCGACCCGTTCGACCGGCTTCTCATCTCACAGGCCCGCTGCGAGGGACTGACGATCGTGACCTCGGACCGGCGCTTCTCGGAATACGACGTTCCGCTGATTGACGCTGCCGCATGATGACCGAGCCGACGCGCTTCGCCCTTCCGCGACGAGCGGAGGCGAATGTCTGGGCAGCGCCGATCGAGACGCCCGCTTCCAGCGCGAAGCGAAAGCGCTCGCTTCAGACGCCGAGCGTCGAGTTTGTCCGCCTGAGGCCCACTAACTCGACACTCGATCCAATCGGGGCGCTTGCGCCTTCGCTTCCGAGCACGCGTCTCGGCGGTCGCGCCGCTGGCTCCCGCTTGGGACGGCGGGCAGTAGCGCCGTCACCGGTGCTGTCCACTATCGCTCCGCGCCGATCCGATAAGCGCAGCGCACCACGGGGCTCGCTGCCCTTCGCGCGACGAGCAGGAGCGCAAATCGAGACTGCTGCTCTTCGACGAAGGGCGCACTATCTTGGCGCCGCGGGCCGAGGCCGCGCGGAGTTCCCTCGTGAAGCGGCATTCTGTGGGTGTGTTCGCCAGCGAGAGGGCCGGCTCGCGTAGAGCGCGGCATCCCGAATGGCGTAGCTCACCATGCCCTAGCAGCCTGTACAAATTTGACCAAAGGGCTGTTATAGTCGCTTCGCGCCCGCGGGCGCGCCTCGTCAGGCTCCCACGACACCGAGGAGAGGTATGAGCGACAGCGTGACGGTCGATCCCGGCGCCCCGCTGACCTTCGGCGGCACCGTCAGCACGGTCCTCGAGACCCCCCGCTCGACACGTCCGCCCGCCACCCTCGAGGAGGCCCGCAACGCCCCCGGCCGGCGCGAGCGGATCGAGGAGATCACGCGCCGCATCCAGTCCGAGGGCGTCAAGTACATCTTCTTCCAGCAGGTCTCCATCACCGGCCGCGTGATGGGCAAGGGCGTGGTCGCGGACTTCTTCGCGCAGGTCGCCGAGAAGGGCTACCAGCTCGTCTACGGCGCCACCGCCAACCTCTTCGTCGACCGCGCCGGCGATTACATCGGCTTCGGTCCGGAGGAGTCTGAGCTCGCCGCCATCGCGGACCTGACCACCTTCGCTCAGCTCCCCTGGGACCCGCGCGTGGCGCGCGTGTTCTGTGACTGTTACGACACGGAGACCGGGGAGTTGCTCGACGCGGACCCGCGGCAGAATCTCAAGCGCGTCGTCGACGAGTTCGAGCAGGAGCTCGGCTACCAGTTCCTCATCGGCATCGAGCCCGAGATGATGTGGCTCAAGAAGGGCGAGGAGGGCTCTCAGCCCGAGGGCGTCACCAAGCCCTACTGCTACCACATCCATCAGTTCGAGGAGCTCCGTCCGGTGCTCCTTGACGTCGTCGAATACGGCCAGGCCCTGGGCCTCGACATGTCCTACGGCGACCACGAGGACGCGCCCGGCCAGCTCGAGCTCAACTTCCGCTTCGACCGCCCGGTCAGGACCGCGGACAACGCCACGACCTATCGTCAGATCTGCGCTGCGGTGGGTCGCAAGCACGGTCTTCTGCCGACCTTCATGCCCAAGCCGTTCACCGGCGTGAGCGCGAACGGCCACCACCATCACTTCACCCTCATGGACGACGAGGGCAACAACGTCTTCCACGACAAGAGCGGACCGGCGCAACTGAGCGACACGGCCCGTCACTTCCTCGGGGGCATGCTGGAGCACTTCGGCGCGCTGATGTGCATCGGCAACCCGACGGTCAACTCGTACTGCCGCATGTGGGACTTCGGCTTCTGGGCCCCGGTCTACAAGAACTGGGGCTGGCAGAACCGGACCTGCACCGTGCGCGTGGCGAGCGGCGGGCGCTTCGAGTACCGCGGCGTCGACTCCTCGTGCAACC
>JBOGXS010000173.1:0-6574 GCA_050693815.1 Thermoleophilaceae bacterium
TCGAGATCACGTTGGTCGGGATGTACGCCGACACGTCGCCGGCCTGCGTCTCGATGATCGGCAGCGCGGTCAGCGATCCGCCGCCCAGATCGTTCTTCAGTTTCGCGGCGCGCTCGAGGAGCCGCGAGTGCAGGTAGAAGACGTCGCCCGGATACGCCTCGCGGCCCGGCGGGCGGCGGAGCAGCAGCGACATCTGGCGGTACGCGTACGCGTGCTTCGTGAGGTCGTCGTAGACCGCCAGCGAGTGCTGGCCGTTGTAGAGCCAGTACTCGGCGATCGCCGCGCCCGCGTACGGGGCGAGGAACTTGATCGGCGCCGCCTCGTCGGCCGGCGCCGCGACGATCACTGTGTTGTCGAGCGCGCCGTTGTCGTCGAGCTGCTGGGCCACCTCCACTACCGTGGACATGCGCTGCCCGATCGCGACGTAGACGCAGTGCAGGTCCTTGTCCTTGTTGTTGATGATCGTGTCGATGCAGATCGACGTCTTGCCGGTCTGACGGTCGCCGATGATCAGCTCGCGCTGCCCACGGCCGACGTTCGTCATCGCGTCGATCGGCTTGATGCCGGTCATCATCGGCTCCTTCACCGGCTGGCGGTGAACGACGCCGGGCGCCTTGTGCTCGGCGGGACGCGTCTCAGAGCTGCTGATGTCGCCCTTGCCGTCGAGCGGGCGGCCGAGCGGGTCGACGATGCGCCCGAGCAGCTCCTCGCCCACGGGCACCTCCAGAAGGCGGCCGGTGCGCTTGACCTGGTCGCCCTCCTCGATCTGGTCCCACTCGCCGAACAGCACGGCGCCGACGTTGTCGGACTCGAGGTTGAGCGCGAGCCCGGTCACGTCGTGCGGCAGCTCGAGGAGCTCCATCGACATGCAGTTGTCGAGCCCATGCACGCGCGAGATGCCGTCGGCGATCGACAGGACCGTGCCCACCTCGGACAAGTCCGCGCCGCCGTCCTCTAGCCCCTCGATGCGCTGCTTGAGGATGCTGGTGATCTCGTCTGGCTTGATCTGCACTTCGAAGTCTCCTTAGGCCGCCCGGGCCACTTGCTTGCGTAGCTGTTCGAGTCTGTTGCGCACGGTTGCGTCGAGGACAAGATTGCCAACGCTCACCTTGAGCCCACCGAGCACGTCGGGATCAACGCTGCTCGACAGCTCGACGCGCCGTCCGGTCTGCTGCTCGATCTCGCGGCCGATGTCCTCGACGATGCCCTGGTCGAGCTCAACGGCGCTCGTGACGCTCACCGGCAGCAGCTTGTTCTCCTCGGCCCACATCGAGTCGAACTCGCGCCGGATCCGGAACAGGGCCGGCATCCGGTGACGCTCGGCGAGCAGCCCGAGGAAGTTGAAGAGCCGCGGGTCCGCGTCGTCGACGATTTGCCCGATCCCCTTCTTCTTCTCCTCCGAGGAGAAGTAGGGCGAGAACAGGAAGACCTGCAGGTTGCGGTCCTCGTCGAGCGCGTCACTGAACTGGCCGAGCTCTTCGTGCACGCGATCGAGGGCGTCGTTCTCCTTCGCCGCTTCGAAGAGCGCACGCGAATAGACCTCGGCGATCTCTTCCATCTAGTTCCGGGAGCCTTCCTCGCCCGCCAGCGTCGAGAAGTCGACCTCCTTGAGGGCGTCCTCGATCAGGCGCCGGTGATCGTCGGGCGTCAGCGACTTGCGCGTGACCTTCTCGGTCGCGATCACCGTTAGGTTCGCGACCTCCTTGCGGATCTCGTCGAGCGCGCGGCGGGTCTCCGCCTCGATGTCGCGCCGGGTGGCAGCGAGCAGCTCCTCGCGCTGTTTGCTCGCGTCAGCCTTGGCGCTGTCGGCAAGTGAGTCGGCTGCCTTGCGCGCGCGGATGGTGATGTCCTCAGCCTGCTCGCGGGCCTCCCTGAGGCGAGCGCGGTACTCCTCGAGCAGCGCGTCCGCCTCCTGCTTCGCCCGCGCGGCGTCGTCCAGCGACTTCTCGATCGTCAGCCGGCGGTGGTCGAGTGCCTCCGCGATGCGCGGGAAGGCGAGCTTGTTGAGCAGGTAGAGCGTCGTGCCGAAGGCGAGCAGCGTCCAGATCATCAGCCCGACGTTCGGGCTGACGAGGAAGCTGCCGCCTCCCTCCTCCTCGGTCGCGGCAAGCAGCAGGATGTTGCTCAGGCCGTCCACTTAGAGGAAGAAGGCGATCAGGCCGAAGATGAAGGCGTAGAAGACGATCGCCTCGGTCAGGGCGAACCCGAGCCACTGGATGCTCGTGATCTCCTCCCGCATCTCGGGCTGGCGCGTGACCGACTCGATCACCTTGCCGAAGATGTATCCGACGCCGATGCCCGGGCCGATCGTCCCGAGTCCGGCGCCCACTCCGAGCGCGATCGCCTTCAGGCCGTCCGTTGGGTCGGCAGCCTGAGCGATTGGGAGCAGCACTGCAAGGTCCATTGATCCTCCTTAGTGACCTCCGGCGCTTGCCTCGCCGAAGTAGATAGACGTGAGCGTGGCGAAGATGAAGGCCTGCAGCGTGGCCACAAGCACCACCTCGAAGAGGAAGAAGATGAGCGCGAGCGGGAACGTGACCCAGCCCAGTACGGCCAGGCCCAGGATCACGCCGAGCCCGCCGCCCATGAACAGGATCAGCAGGTGGCCGGCCAGGATGTTGGCGAAGAGCCGGACCGAGAGGGAGATGATCCGGACGAACTGGGAGATCACCTCGATCGCGAAGATCGGGACCGCGGCGCCGCCGCTGACCCCCGCCGGCAGCCAGCCCTTCAGGTACCTGACGAGCCCGTGCTTGCGGATGCCCTCGGCCTGGTAGAGCGCGAAGACGGTCAGGGTCAGCACCAGCGGGATCGACAGGTTGGCGGTGGCCGCGTAGAGGGCGAAGGCGGGGAAGTCGATCCCCGCGATGTTCACCGTCTCGTGGTCGTTCACGGGCAGCGGGACGTAGCCCAGCATGTTGGAGAACCAGATGAAGAAGAACAGCGTGGCCACGAAGGGAAACCACTTGGCCGCGGCGGCTGCGGGCATGTTGCCCTTCGCGATCTGGGTGTAGGTGAGGTCGTAGGCGGCCTCGACGATCGTCTGCGTGCGGTTGGGGCGCTGCTGCATGCGCTTGGCGATATAGACCATCGTGCCGACGGTCAGGATGCAGGTGAGCAGCAGATAGAGGACCGCCTTGTTGAAAGAGAGATCGAGACCGCCGAGCTTGATCTCAATCCAGGGGTCGAGCTTGAACTCGTCCTGGGGGGCGAACTCCTCGTTCTTGCCGTCGGAGCCGAAGATCGCGTAGAGCAGCACGGCGCCGCCGATGTAGACGGCGGCGGCGATCGCGAGCTTGGCCTTGGTGCTCACCCGCCCTCGCTCTCGAACGGGCGCGTGAGCATCTGGGAGCTGAAGTAGAAGGTGAAGAGCGTGATCGCGAGGATGGCGGCGGTGAGGCCGGCCTCGCGCTCGGTCAGGCCGATCACGAAGACGGTGCCGGCCACGAGCCAGCCGCGCGCGATCATGCTCCCTGTCAAGAGTCCGGCCACGGTCCGAGGATCGTCTGATGCCCGGGCCCGGCGGTTGATACCCGCCTGGAGGGCACGCTGGACCAGCCACGCGCCCGATGCTCCGCCCCACCCGGCGAGCGGCAGGTCGGCGGCGATGAAGATCGGCAGGGCGAGCGCCATCACGACGAGGTCGAGGTACCGCAGCATGCGCAGCGGCATGGGATCGGATGCTTTCAAAGCGTGCGTCGTCAAGGAGTGTCCCGGGGAAGCGACGGGCGGGCGGCGGCTGATGCTCCGGCGGCTGGAGGCTCCCCTGCGGGGCCTGGAAAGGTACATGACGCGAGGACTTTGTGACTACTTTGTGACAGTTAGGCCATGCCGGCGGTCTGCCGCAACGATCGCCCCGATAAATGCCAACCGGGCGGAGCCCGCACGCCAGCATGGCGGACCCACGTGAGCTTGTGCGTCTCGCAGGGGACTGTCCGACGAAACTTAGTGGCCAATAAGTTATGCGCTGCTAAGTTTTTGCCATCGCAGACCGTCGCTTCCTGAACCGCATCGAGGAGCTGTCCGCCCTTCAGCGCCGCTGGGACAGCGGCGAGGCGCAGCTGTTCACGCTCTGGGGGCGCCGCCGCGTCGGCAAGACCTTGCTGCTGCTCGAGTTCGCGCGCGACAAGCGCCACCTGTACTTCGAGGCCACCAGCGGCAGCCGCAACGACCAGCTGGCTGACTTCTCGGACCGCCTGGCCGAGGCGACCGGACGGGCGCCCTTGAGCGTCCCTGACTGGCGCACCGGCCTCGACTCGGTGGCGGACTGGGCCCGTGAAGGCCCCGTCGTGCTGGTACTCGACGAGTTCCAGTTCATCGCCAGGGAGAACCGCGCCATCGGTTCCATCATCAATGTCTGGTGGCGAGAGCGCGGCGAGGACCTGCCCATCTTCCTCGTTCTTTCGGGTAGCGAGGTCGGGTTCTTCGAGCGCGAGGTCGTCAACTACTCGGCGACCACCTACGGCCGCCGCGCCGGCCAGCTGCGGCTGCGGCCTTTCAAGCCCCGCGAGGTCGAACTGTTCCTGCCGGACTGGTCGGCCGAGGACAGAATCGCCGCCTACGCGATCTTCGGTCACATGCCGTACTACCTGGCCCATGTCCGCGAGCAGGACAGCCTCGAGGACAACATTCTCAACCTCGTGCTGCGACCCGATGGTCTCCTGCACGAGGAGGCACGGCTGCTGCTCGACCAAGAGTTGCCGGACGCCTCGGCTTACTTCTCCGTGCTGCGGGCGATCGCGGCCGGCCAGACCCGCGTCTCGCAGGTCGCCCGGCGGACCGGCATCTCAGGCGGCACGTCGCGTGTCAGCCAGATGCTCGAAACGCTCCGAAATCTGTGGTTAGTCGAGAGGCAGTTCCCCGTCACCGTCACCAACCCGGAGCGCTCGAAGCAGAGCTTCTACCGCATCACCGATCCATACCTGCGTTTCTGGTTTCGGTTCGTACTGCCCGCCCAGGGACGGCTCGCGGACGCGGACGGCGCCGACCGGCATCTGCGCGGCCGCGTCTTGCCGCAACTCGACGAGTTCGTCTCCGCGCCCGCTTTCGAGGAGGTCTGCCAGGACTGGCTGCGACGCGAGGTGGACGCCGCCGCCGTCGGCTGGTGGTGGGGCAAGGTCCGCGAGACACGCGGGGCCGACCTTCGCGACGTCGAACGCGAGCTCGACGCCGCGGCTGTCAACGACGAAGGCGACGTGATCGCGATCGGATCCTGCAAGTGGACGGCTGGACAACTGCCGCACAGCGAGAAGGCGAAGCTGGACGCGCTCGCCGGCCATCTGGTTCCCGACGGCCCGCCACCGCAACTCTTCTTCTTCACCCGCTCGGGCTTCGACGAGCAGCTCACGCGAGAAGCCAGCGCCAGTGAGCGCGTCCGGCTGGTCACTCCCGCTGACCTGTTCGCCCAGCGCTTGAGCCAGCTGTCCTGACGAGCGAAGCCAGTTCTTCGGCTTCATGAAGTCGCACCCGCGCGTGCGGATGGCGGTCTACTACCAGTCCGCCGCGCTGAAGCCCGAGTTCCGCCTCTCGACCCACCCGGCGAGCCGCGCGGCGCTGCGAAGGGCGGTCAGGTGGAGGCGCTTGACCAGCGTGGCGCCGTAGGCACGCCTAGACTCGACCCATGTCGGAGCTCCGAGTTCGGCGGACAGTCCCCGGCTCGGTCAGGCTCTCGGGCGCGTGAAGCTCGGTTCCCGGCTGTGGGGCTCGCGCGCAGCGCACGAGGCCCACCAACACTCCCGACTCGAGGGCCAGCAACGCCGATCGGGTGAAGTCGAGGTCATCGGACCCTTCCTCGAATTCCACTCCCCAGTGCGACGTGAAGTCCTCCGGTTCGAGGTCGACCACCGCGATCGGTCGTAGGGGCTCGGTTGCGGCGTCGGTGATCTGCTCGAAGGCCATGAAACTCAACAGCGTCCTCGGGAGTTTGAGTCGGACTATCCAAGCGGTGATAATGCGCAGCCAACGGGCCCGAGGCTACGAGGCAGCCCCGACGGCGCCGCTCAGCTATAGGCGTCCCACTCGCGCAGCGAGGGCAGCGGGTCGAACGGGCGGCCGCCCTCGTACCAGCCGGGGGCGGTCCACATCTCGAAGTGGAGGTGGCAGCCGGTGGCGCGGCCGGTGTCGCCGACCTCGCCGAGCTTCTGGCCGGTGAAGACACGCTCGCCGGTGCTCACCTCGGCGGCGGAGCGCAGGTGCATGTACACGTGGTCGACCCCGGTGCGGCCCGCGTCGACCACCACGTAGTAGCCGGCGGCCGAGTGGTAGCCCGCGTACTGGACCCGCCCGCCGCGGGCCGTGGCCACGCGCGTGCCGCAGCGGGCGAACATGTCCTGGCCCTGGTGGCCGCGCCCGCCGCCGAAGTTGTTGGTCTCGGTCTGGCCCAGGTCGTGGCGGCCGCGGATCGGGAACAGGTGGTCGCCGAAGAAGAAGCGGTCGGCGCCCTCCAGGGCGGCGGCGGAGGCTCCGGCGACGCGGAAGCGGTACGCGCCGCTTGCCGCCACTCCGCCCGAGCCCCTGCCGTTCCAGCGCACCCTCGCCGGCTGCCCCGGGGCCGCCTCGACGTCCCAGGCGCGCA
>JBOGXS010000174.1:0-7113 GCA_050693815.1 Thermoleophilaceae bacterium
TCGGTGGCGAAGCGCGGGTCGATCTCCGGCAGCGAGGCCACGTCCGGGAGCCGCCAGGGCTCGGACGAGTTGGCCAGGAAGGTGTCGCTCAGCAGGATCACCGGCGTGCGGTGGGTCACCGCGATCCGCACGGCCTCGATCGCCGAGTCGAAGCAGCCGGCGGGGGTGGACGGGGCCACCACCGGCAGCGGCGACTCCCCGTGGCGCCCGTGGAGGGCCATCAGCAGGTCCGCGGCCTCGGTCTTGGTGGGCATGCCCGTGGAGGGCCCGGCACGCTGGATGTCGACCACCACCAGCGGCAGCTCCATGGCCACCGCCAGGCCGATCGTCTCCGCCTTGAGGTCCATCCCGGGTCCGCTCGTGGCGGTCACCCCGAGTCGACCGGAGAAGGCGGCTCCCAGCGCCATGTTGGCGGCCGCGATCTCGTCCTCGGCCTGGATCGTGTGCACGCCGAAGCGCCGGTGGCGCGACAGGGCGTGGAGCAGCTCGGACGCCGGCGTGATCGGGTAGGAGGCCAGGAACAGCTGGAGGCCCGACTGCACGGAGGCGGCGATCAGGCCGAGCGCCAGCGCCTGGGTGCCGTTCACGTTGCGGTAGGTGCCGGGCGGCGCGGGGGCGGGCTCCACCTCGTAGTGGACGGCGAGCAGCTCGGCGGTCTCGCCGAAGTTGTAGCCGGCCCTGAAGGCGGCCAGGTTGGCGTCGCGCACCGGCCGGGCGTCCGCGAACTTCTTCTCGATCCAGCTCACCGTGGGCGCGGTCGGCCTGCCGTACATCCAGGAGACGAGGCCGAGCGCGAAGAGGTTCTTGCAGCGCGCCGCATCGCGTGCCGTGATGCCGTCGATCCCCTCGGTGGCGCGCACGGTCATCGAGGTCATCGGCACGCGGAAGAGCTGGTGGTCGTCGAGCGAGCCGTCGTCGAGCGGGTTCTGCTCGTAGCCCGCCTTGCGCAGGTTGTGGTCGGTGAAGCCGTCCTCGTTGACGATCACCGTGCCGCCCCGCTCGAGCGCCCCGACCTGGGTGATGAGCGCGGCCGGGTTCATGGCCACCAGCACGTTGGGGTGGTCGCCCGGGGTGAGGATGTCACGCGAGGCGAAGTGGATCTGGAACGCGGAGACGCCGTGCGGCGTGCCGGCGGGCGCCCGGATCTCGGCTGGGAAGTCCGGGAGCGTGGCCAGGTCGTTGCCCACGACCGCGGTAGCGTCGGTGAAGCGGCTGCCGGTGAGCTGCATCCCGTCGCCGGAGTCGCCCGCGAAGCGAACGACCACCCGGTCGATCTTCTCGAGTGTCTTCTGGTCCATGCAGCGACGGCCGAAGCCATCGTAACCCCATGTATTAGCATGCCGCGCCCCCGGACCCCCATGAATGTCTCGGTACCCAAGGAAACGGCGGGCGGAGAGCGGCGCGTCGCGCTCGTCCCCGACGTGGTGGACCGCCTGGCCAAGGCCGGCGTCGAGGTCACCGTCGAGCCCGGCGCCGGCGAGGGCGCGCACCACCCGGATGCCGCCTACGAGAGCGCCGGCGCCACGCTCGGCGACGGCTTCTCCGGGCAGGTCGTGGCCAAGGTCGCGCCGCCGTCGGCCGAGGAGATCGGCCGGCTCGGGCGCGACTCGGTCCTGGTCGGCTTCCTCCAGCCGCTCACCGCCCGCGACACCGTGCGCGCGCTCGCCGAGGCCGGGGTGACCAGCTTCGCCATGGAGGCGATCCCGCGCATCACGCGCGCTCAGTCGATGGACGCGCTCTCCTCGCAGGCCACGGTGGGCGGCTACCGCGCCGCGATGATCGCGGCCCAGGAGCTGCCCCGCTTCTTTCCCATGCTCACCACCGCGGCGGGGACCGTGCGCCCGGCCAAGGTGCTCGTGCTGGGTGCGGGCGTCGCCGGGCTGCAGGCCATCGCCACCTCGCGCCGGCTCGGCGCGGTGGTGCAGGCCTTCGACGTGCGCTCGGCGGTCAAGGAGCAGATCGAGTCGCTCGGCGCGCGCTTCCTCGAGCTCGACATGGGCCTCGAGGACGCGGAGGCGGCGGGTGGCTACGCGCGCCAGCTGACCGACGAGGAGCAGCAGCGCCAGCGCGAGCTGCTGGCGGAGGAGATCGGCAAGGTGGACGCGGTCGTCTCCACCGCCGCGGTGCCCGGCCGCCCCGCCCCGCTGCTCGTAACCGAGCAGGCGGTGCGCAACATGAAGCCGGGCTCGGTGATCGTCGACCTCGCCGCCGAGACGGGCGGCAACTGCGAGCTAACCGAGCCGGGCGAGACCGTGGTGCGCGACGACGTGAAGATCGTGGGTCCCCTGAACCTCGCCTCGACCATGCCCGACCACGCCTCAGCGCTGTACGCGCGCAACGTCCAGTCGCTGCTCGAGCTGATGGTGGCCGACGGCGAGCTCCGGCTCGACTTCGAGGACGAGGTCCTGCGCGGCGCCTGCATCACGCGCGGCGGCGAGATCGTGCACGACGGCGCGCGCGAGGCGGCCGCGGCCTGATGGATCTCCTCACCGAGCTCACCATCCTGGTGCTGGCCGCCTTCGTCGGCTTCGAGGTCATCTCGAAGGTGCCGAACACGCTGCACACGCCGCTGATGTCCGCCACCAACGCGATCCACGGGATCGTGCTGCTCGGCGGGCTGCTGCTGATCGGCGAGGCCACCGGGTTCCTCGACGAGCTGCTGCTGGTGGTGGCGGTCGCCTTCGGCACGATCAACATCGTCGGCGGCTTCCTGGTGACCGACCGCATGCTGGAGATGTTCAAGAGACCAGCGCTCCGGGGCGGGCAAAGCCCGCCCCCTCGCGCAAGGCGGCGGCCCGAGCCCACGCGGGATCCCGCGGAGTGACGCCCGCGGCCTCCTTCCTCCAGGACCCGGACTTCATCCGGATCCTCTACATAGCCGCCTTCGCCTGCTTCATCTTCGGGCTGAGGCTGCTCAACCACCCGCGCAGCGCCCGCCGCGGCAACATCGTGGCCGCGGTGGGGATGAGCCTCGCCGTGGTGGCGACGCTGCTGTACGACTTCGTCGGCGACTACCTGCTGATCGCCGTGGGCATCGCGGTGGGGACCGCGGTGGGCGTGCCGGCGGCGCGCGGGGTGAAGATGACCGCGATGCCGCAGATGGTGGCGCTGTTCAACGGCGTCGGCGGCGGCGCGGTGGCTCTGATCTCGTTCGTCGAGTACCGCGAGTCGCTCTCGGCCGGCGGCAACCCGGATCTCGAGACGCTGATCCCGATCCTGTTCGCGGCGATCGTCGGCTCGATCTCCTTCTGGGGCTCGAACATCGCCTTCGGCAAGCTGCAGGAAATCCTGCCCGGGCGGCCGATCCAGCTGCCGGGCCAGCAGTTCGTGAACGTAGGGCTGCTGCTGGTCGCGGCCGGCTGCGCGGTGGCGATCGCCGCGGGGACCGAGTCGGAGCTGCTCTTCCTCGTGATCCTGATCGCCGCCGCGGTGCTCGGCAACATGTTCGTGCTGCCGATCGGCGGCGCCGACATGCCGGTGGTGATCTCGCTGCTGAACGCGTTCACGGGGCTGTCGGCGGCCGCGGCGGGCATGGCGCTCGACAACGTGGCTCTGATCGTGGGCGGCATGCTGGTGGGCGCGTCGGGTTCGATCCTGACCAACCTGATGGCCGACGCGATGAACCGCTCGATCGCGAACATCGTGGTCGGCGGATTCGGCGGGGTGACGGTCACGGCCGGCGCGGGGGACGGCGAGGCCAAGCCGGTGCGCTCCACCGACGCCTCCGACGTGGCCGTGCAGCTCGCCTACGCCTCGAAGGTGGTGGTGGCGCCGGGCTACGGCATGGCGGTCGCCCAGGCGCAGCACACCGTGCGCGAGCTGGCCGACGAGCTCGAGAAGCGCGGCGTGCGGGTCGACTACGCGATCCACCCGGTCGCCGGCCGGATGCCAGGGCACATGAACGTGCTGCTCGCCGAGGCCGACGTGCCCTACGACCATCTCAAGGAGATGGACGAGATCAACCCCGAGTTCCCGCAGACCGACGTGGCGCTCGTGATCGGGGCGAACGACGTGACCAACCCGGCCGCCCGCGAGCAGGCCGACTCGCCGATCTACGGGATGCCGATCCTGGACGTCGACAAGGCGGGCCAGGTGATCGTACTGAAGCGGTCGATGAACACGGGCTTCGCGGGCATCGACAACCCGCTCTTCTACGCCGAGAACACGGCGCTGCTGTTCGGCGACGCGAAGGAGTCGGTGGCGGCGGTGCTGTCGGAGGTGAAGGAGCTCTAGAGCAGGCTCTCCTGCCCCGCCGCCGTGCCGCGGCGGCGGCGCGGCAGGCCGGCAGCCTCGGCGAGCGCGGCCTCCACGTCGGCCAGGATCGCCCGCTCCGAGCGCGAGGCCACCACGGGCTCGGCGAGGCCGTCCACGTGGACGTAGGTGCGGCGGCCGTCGCGGCGCTCCGCTCCCTCGAGCGGCACCAGGGCGTAGACCCGGTCGGCGCGCACGAACTTGCCGTATCCGAGCGGGATCATGCGGGGCTCGCGCTTGGCCATGAGGTGCGAACGTGACGATAGTGGCATGGCCGGCCGTCTCACCGGGTAGCGGAGCGGTATGGGAGAAGAACAGCAGACCGATATCGAGAGGCAGAAGGAGGAGGCCCGCAAGGAGGTCGAGCAGCTCGAGGAGGATCCGCCCGGGAAGCTCGAGGACTGGCCCGACGGCAAGGCCAAGTACGAGACCTTCGGCGGTACCGAGGGCGAGCACTCCTACAGCGAGGGTCCCGAGCAGAACCTGGGGCCGGACTCGCTGCGCCACCACGAGGACGGCAGGGTGACGGTCGCCGGTGAGGAGGTCGACGATCCCGACCAGTACAAGGGGGAGCCGATCCCGGGCGGGCCGACCGACCCCAACGCCCCGGACCAGCCGGGCGAGCCGGCCGAAGAGGACGAGTAGCCCATCCGCGCGCACTCGGCCGAGCCGAGTGCTTGCGGCCAAGCCCATCCGCGCCTTAAGACCTGGCGGCCGGCTCCCGTCCGCGGGCGCCGGCCTGGCCGCCCTCGCCCACGGGCGCCGAGGCCGCCTCGACCCCGCGGCTCGCCACGTCCTCCTCGAAGAGCCGGTCGGCCTCGGCCGCGCGGTCCCATCCGCCCCGGTCCACCAGCGGGGCCAGCGCGGTGCGCAGCACGAGCAGCGCCCTGACCCAGCCCGGCACCACCACCCAGCGTCGCCGCGCTTCGATCCCCTCGACCAGCGCGGCCCCCACCGAGGAGACCGGATAGGTCTTCGAGATCGGGCCCGGCACCTCCCGGCGCAGCTTCCCGAGCGCCGGATGGGCGTCGGCGCCGCGCACCATGTCCGTGTCGATGAAGGAGAAGTAGCCGACCCCCACGTCCACGCCTAGCCGCTTCACCTCCACGCGCAGCGAGTCGGCGAAGGCCTCCACCCCCGCCTTGCTCGCCGCATAGGCGGCCATTCCCGGCGCGTGCATCGCGGCCGCCAGCGAGGCGATCACGAGCACGTACCCGCGCCGCTCGATCACGTGGGGCAGGCAGGCGCGCACCGTGCGCCAGGCCCCGAGCAGGTTGATCTCGATCGTCCGCTCGAACGCCGCCGGGTCCGTCGATCGCACCATGCCCATCGAGGCGATGCCGGCGTTGGCCATCACCACGTCGATGCCGCCGAACCGCTCGACGGCCCCTCCGACGGCGGCCTCCAGCGCGTCCCAGTCGATCACGTCGCACTCGAACCAGGCGGCGTTCGTCCCGCACTGGGCGCTCACCCGGGCCAGCTCATCGGGCTCGAGCCCGGCCAGGGCGACGTTCGCGCCGCGCGAGGCGAGCCGGCGCGCGGTCTCGGCGCCGATCCCTCGCGCCGCCCCCGTGATGAAGACGGTCCTTCCGCTCAGGTCCATGCGCGGGACTCTATTTCGAGAGCCTCGCGCACGCGCCGGAGGAGCCTCTCCGCGCTGAACGGCTTCTCCAGCACCGCCACGCCGCGGTCGGGTGGGCCGTGGCGCTCCAGGGCGTCGGCCGTGTAGCCCGACATGTAGAGCACCTTCAGCTCCGGCCTGGCCGCGAGCAGCCGCTCGGCCAGCTCGGCGCCCGACATGCCGGGCATCACCACGTCGGTCACGAGCAGGTCGATTGCCTCGCTCGAGGTCGCCCACGCCTCGAGCGCGGACTCGCCGTCCGGGGCCTCGGTCACAGCGTAGCCGTGCTCGGACAGGATGCGGCTGGTGAGCGCGCGCACCTGGTCCTCGTCCTCGACCACCAGGATCGACTCGCCGCTCCCCTCAGGCGCCGGCGTCGCCTGGGACGCCTCGCTGCTCAGCGGGTCCTCGCCGGCCGGCAGCCAGATCGACACGGTGGTGCCCTCGTCCACCCGCGAGTCGATCCTGACGTCGCCCTTGGCCTGGCTCACGATGCCGTAGACCGAGGCCATGCCGAGGCCCGTGCCCTGGCCCTTGGGCTTGGTGGTGAAGAAGGGATCGAAGGCGTGGGAGGCGACGTCCGGGAGCATCCCGGTGCCGGTGTCCTCGACGGTGACGAGGACCCAGTCCCCCGCCGGCAGCTCGGCCGGGACGCGCTCGGCCCGCTCGGCGCGGATCGTCAGCCGGCCCCCCTGGGCCATCGCGTCGCGGGCGTTCACGGCGAGGTTCACGAGCACCTGCTCGAGCTGGCCGCGGCCCATGCGCACCGACCGCACGCCAGCGCCGCGCTCGGTGCGCAGCTGGATGTGCTCGCCGATCGTCCGCCGCAGCATCGCCTCGATGCCGGCGAGGGCGTCCCCCACGTCGACCGCCAACGTCTCGACGGGCTCGCGCCGGCTGAACACGAGCAGCTGGCGGGTCAGCTCGGCGGCGCGCTCGGCGGCCCGCTTGATCTCCTGCAGGTCATCTCGCAGCGTCGAGCCCTCCTCGGCCGCCTCCAGCGCGAAGTGGGAGAAGTTGAGGATCACGGCGAGCAGGTTGTTGAAGTCGTGCGCCACGCCGCCCGCGAGCTGCCCCACGCTCTCGAGGCGCCGGGCGCGCTGCAGCTGCTGCTCCAGCTGCTCCTCGCGCTCGCGGGTGATCGCGGCGCCGAGCACGTTGGCCACGGCGCGCACGAAGTTCACGTCGTCCTGGCTGTAGGTGCGGACCTTGTCGGCGTGCACGCCGAGCAACCCGAACGG
>JBOGXS010000175.1:0-2066 GCA_050693815.1 Thermoleophilaceae bacterium
CCACCACGCGGTGGCCGCGCGCGCACAGCTCGTCGGAGAGCCGCTCGACGAAACGGTTGACCTCGTGATGCTGCTCCCAGGGCCAGGGCGTGACCTGCGCGATCGAGAACACCACGGCCGCAGGATAGAACCGGGGGACTCTCGCCCCCCGGACCCCCGCGATTCCTGGCCGGCCCAGGTCAGCTGGTCGTGGCCCGGACCTTCGCCTTGCCGGGGAGCTTCGGCGCTCCGCCGTACTCGGCGATGAAGTCCTCGATCATGTCCCGCGCGACCGCGTCCGGGTGCTGCTCGGGCGGCGACTTCATCAGGTACGCGCTCGGCCCCACGAGCGGGCCGCCGAGGCCGTGGTTCAGCGCGAGCTTGCAGCAGCGAACCGCGTCGGTGACGATGCCCGCCGAGTTCGGCGAGTCCCACACCTCGAGCTTCATCTCGGCCGTGAGCGGCACGTCGCCGAAGGCCTCGCCCTCGAGCCGGATGTGGGCCCACTTGCGGTCGGTCAGCCAGGGCACGTAGTCCGACGGCCCCACGTGCACGTCGTCGGCGGGCAGCTCGTGGCCCATGATCGAGGTGACCGCCTGGGTCTTGGAGATCTTCTTCGACTCCAGCCGCTCGCGCTCGAGCATGTTGTAGAAGTCCATGTTGCCGCCCACGTTGAGCTGCGAGGTGCGCGTGAGCTTGACGCCGCGCTCGTGGAAGAGGCGCGCCAGCGCGCGGTGCACGATCGTGGCGCCGACCTGGGACTTGATGTCGTCGCCGACGATCGGCAGGCCCCTCTTGCGGAAGCGGTTGGCCCAGTAGTCCTCCTCGGCGATGAACACCGGGATGCAGTTGACGAAGCCGCAGCCGGCCTCCAGCACCTGCTCGACGTACCATTTGGTGGCCAGCTCGGAGCCGACCGGGAGGTAGGAGACGACCACGTCGGTCTTGGTCTCGTTGAGAATGCCGACGATGTCGTCGGTCTCGCCCGGCGCCTTGGTGATCCGCTGCTTGAGGTACTTGCCCAGGCCGTCGTGCGTCATGCCGCGCTGGACGGGCACGCCGAGACGCGGCACCTCGGCGAACTTGATCGTGTTGTTCTGGCCGGCCCAGATCGCCTCGGAGAGGTCCTTGCCCACCTTGTCGGCGTCGATGTCGAACGCGGCCGTGAACTCGATGTCTGAGACGTGGTAGCCGCCGAGGTCCACGTGCATTAGGCCGGGCACGGCCTCGGCGGGGTCGGCGTCGCGGTAGTACTGCACGCCCTGGACGAAGGACGAGGCGCAGTTGCCCACGCCCACGATGGCCACGCGCACCTTCTCGGTCTGATAGCGCGAGCCGCCGTTGGTGAAGGGGGAAGAAGTGTCGGTCAAGGAAGAGCCTCCTGCGTCATGAGAACGGCCTCCCGGGTCCCGGGAGGCCGGCAAAGCAGATCAACCCGTCAGGGTCGTGCCGGTTACACCTGAGCGGCCAGCTGTCGCCTCACATGGAGGACGCGCTGGAGGGTCGTGAAGATGGTAAGGCCGGCCATTGCGTAAACCGCCGGCTCCAGCAGATCGAGGTCGGGCACGAGCTCGCCCGCGGCGAAGAGCAGGCCGGCAGAGAGGATCACTACCCGGACCGCCCGCGACGCAATCCCGACCTTGCACTCCACCCCGAGCGCCTCCGCCCGGGCGCGCGTGTAGGAAACCATGTACGAGCCGACCACGGTCAGCACCGTGGCCCCCACCGCGAGGTCGTCCGAGCTCTTCGCGAACCAGGCGGCCACCGCGGCGAGCACCACGCCCTCCTCGACGCGGTCGAGGGTCGAGTCGAGGAAGGCGCCGAACGGCGTGCCCTTGCCCGACATGCGCGAGTAGCGGCCGTCGAACATGTCGCAGAGGGAGCCGAGGACGAAGGCGATGCCGGCCAGGACGAAGTGCTCCTGGAGGATCAGGAAGGCGGCGATCAGGTTGCCGACCAGGCCCGTGACCGAGATCGCGTTGGGGGTCAGCCGCGACTCGATCAGCCGGTTTCGCGCCACCACGCGCATCTCGGCGGCGGTCAGCGCGCCGGCGCGGCCGTTGGCGCGCCCGCGGCGGGCGCGCTGC
>JBOGXS010000176.1:0-9838 GCA_050693815.1 Thermoleophilaceae bacterium
GCCTGGGGCTGGGCGCCCGGTCGACGTCGCTCGGACGCGGCGTGAAGCGACTGTCCCGCGCGGGCACCGCGGCCCTGCGCTTGCGGCTGAGCCGGCGCGCCCGAGCGGCGCTGAGGCGCGAGGACGCCGCCAGGGCGAAGCTCCGGGTGACACTCACCGACGGCGACGACGAGCTCGCGCTCACGCGCACCATCTCGCTGCGCCGCTCGGCCGGGCTGCGCCGGATCGTCGCGCGCGGAATGCGCTTCTGGGCGGTGTGCTCGGAGCGCTGCCCGCTGACCAGCGAGCTGAGCCTGTCGCGCTCGACCGCGCGCCGTATCGGACTGAGGCTGCGCGGCCGCCGGCGCGTAGAGATCGCGGCAGGACGCCGGACCGTGGCCGCCGGGCAACCGACGAGATTGACGCTGAAGGTCCGCCGCGGAGCGAGGAAGGCGCTCAGGGAAGCCCGCAGCGTGCCCACCCTGCTCGACGCGGTCGCCGGCCCAAGCTCGGGCGCCCAACGAAGGGCCCGCAGCCGCCTGACGCTGCGCCGCTGAGACACCGGCCGGACCCCCAAACCACTGCTAGCCTGCGAGAGCCGCGGTGGGCGTAGCTCAGCAGGTAGAGCTCCTGGTTGTGGTCCAGGCGGTCGCGGGTTCGAGTCCCGTCGCTCACCCTCCCTCCGGATTCCGCTTGAGGGCTGGGTTTGTCAGGCAGCCAACGGCGCTTCTTCTTGGCTCTGGAAAGCTGCTGGTGGATCCAGGGGCGGTCGGTGTGAGGCATCCCGCTTGCGAGCCGCATCTCGACCCGGGTCTGCGTCTGCGCCGTGGGTCCATTCGTGGGTCCAATATCGCGTGCGAGTCGGGCGCCGCGCACCGTGCGCCCTCGAGCGAGATCTCAAGGATCGCGCGCTGGCTCCTCGGTCGCTACAGCAGGGATTGAGGCCGACGGGCGAGGGCCCAGACGACGAGGGCGATCATTGTTACGGCGAGCGCGATCTCTCGCGTGTGGTCTTGGCGAAGGCGCGTCTCATTGCCTTCGGCATCGACGATGCTCACCGGGCCGAGCCTCCGGTACCCGCTGAGCCGCGCGCTGGCGGCGAGATCGGCTGGAACGAAGGCCGTTCCTGACGGATGGATCGGGCTGCCGTCAACGGCCGCTTCGATCGCGTGATCAAGCGCCCGTGAGGCGGCACGAAATGCGCTGCTTCGGCTGTTTTCTACTGTCGCCATCCGGCGATCATCTCCTCAAAGCCGTTCTCGACAAGCTTACGCGCTTCCTTAAGAGCCTCATAAGGCTCTCCGTGATGGAAGACCTCGGGAGGCTGCTGCCGTCGCCCGTCACGGTCGCAGCGATGCATGTGATGCTCGCTTCTCTCATGCGAGTTGTCGTACACCCGAACGGCGGTCGCGTTGCCGGCCAGGTCAAGGTGACGAAGCACGACTGAGTATCGAACGACAGTCGGTGGGTGACCGCCGAGCGTGAACTCGACAAGCTCATCCGCGTCATGAGACAGCTGCAACCGGTACTCGGGCATCCGAAACGCAAGATACGAGCGGGAGCGGCGGCGACCGCATCGACGCCCGAACCCTCACTGGTCGCTTCCTAGCTAGGCGCCCTCGCGCCGACGAACTGCTCGAAGCCACGCTCGCGCGAGCCCAGCGCGAGCACGAGGAGCGGAAGCTTCGTCACCTGGGCTGCCTGTACTCGGCTGTGGTCTTCGACCCGGATGTCGCGCTGGCTCATGCCAACTTCCTGCTCGATCTCGCCGGAAAGCACCTACGAGCAGCTGACGCTCCTGAGCCTCTTCCACCAGACGCCCTATTAGGCCGTATCGAGCACGAGCGCTCGCAGGCCCCTGTCCGTCAGTGCGACGGCCGCGGACACCCCGCGGGCCCGGCGCCGAGGACGACTACCTGGCGCTGCCAACCGCACATAGGGCGACGCCGGGCAGCTCGTAACCCGCGTCGGCGACGAACGGGGCGAGCGCCTCGTCGAGCTTCGCCGTGAGCGCCTCGCGCTCTTCGTGGGAGAGCCCGCGCAGCACGAGCGCGATCGGCCCCGCCGTGTCGGCCACGATGCTCAGGTACTCGCCGACCTCCGGGACGGGGAACCGCACCGGTACCTCCTCGATGCGAACGTCGCCGAACCCGGCGCCCTCGAGCAGGCCCCGGGTGCGCTCCTCGCTCGCCATGCTGAACGGCCCCGGGCCCTCGGGGTCCGGCGGCGGCACATGGCCCGCCTGGACGAGCGCCATGGCCATGGTCGCGAAGAACGGATTGCGGTCCGGGACTCCCCACACCGCCAGTGCCAGGCGCCCTCCGCGCCGCAGGACCCCGCGTGTCTCGGCCGGCGCCGCCGCCGGATCGACCATCAGCATGTACCCGTAGCGGCAGACCACGCCGTCGACCGAGTCGGCGTCGAGCTCGATCCGCTCGGCGTCGATCACCCGGTAGTCGACGTTCTCGATCGCGAGCTCGCGCCCGCGGCGGCGGGCGACCTCGACCCATGGCCGGCGAGAAGTCGGACGAGATCAGGCGCCCATGCTCGCCGAGCGTCGCGGCCGCCTCGAAGCCGGTGTCGCCGGCGCCGGCGGCCAGCTCGAGGATCGTGTCGCCGGGCCGTGGCCGAAGCTCGCGGATCAGCCACGCGCGAACCGGGGCGGTCACCTCCTCGATGAACGCCCGGCGGCGCTCCCACGTCGGCGCGATCGCCTGCACCATCTCGAAGTTGGTGCGACGGAGCTCCTCGACGGTCATGCGACGAACGCTGCAGGCGACCGCCGCCTCGGGCAATCGGGAGTTCTCCCCATGCGGCGAGCCCGTGCTCCATCGCGAAGAGGGCCGCCGCCGCGCGGGTCGAGACGCCGATCTTCCCGTAGTGGGCGAAGATGCTGGCCCCCGGGGCGGCGAGCCGATCTGCGATCGCGAACCCGATCCCTGTGCGTCGACTCACGCCCGTGACGAGCGCCACTCGCCCCCGCAACGGGAGGACGTCGCCCGTGCCGCGGTCGGTCACGACGACACGCTTGGCTCCCGCCGCAGCCACACCGACCAAGGCTCCACGCTCTCGATCGTCAGGACGTCGTGCGCCCACGGGTCGTCCGCGAGGCGGGCGCGGATCGCCGCCTCGCTCTCCACGTCGACGACGGGCAGGACGTCGTCCCCGTCGCCCTCGCCCACGGGCCCGCCGAGAACGACGACGCCCTCGTCCGTGAGCGCATCCATGAAGGCCGCGTGCTCGTCCCACCCGTCCTGATCACGCCGCCGCCGCGCGTGGTCCCAGGCGCCGTTGCCGACCCGCACCGGACGCGAGTCGCGCCAGCCGCGCAGGTGCGGCAGGGTGCGCTCGGAGAGGTCGTGCTCGCCGCCGATGCCGTACATGATCTGGAGGGAGCCCTCGCCGGCCCGCCCGCCGGCCGAGCTCGTCATGAACGAGACGAACTCCTCGGCCTCGTCGGAGCAGGTGCCGATGTAGAGCGCCTCGATCGTCAGGCTCGAGTCGCGTATCCACGAGAAGCGGTAGTCCCAGTTGCGCTCGCCGCCCACGGTCTCGGGCAGGGAGGTGGTCGGCGCCGCCACGATCGCCCCGGTCGGCCGGTACGCGGGAGGCAGAGCCAGTCGATCGAGCCGTCGCGGTCGACCAGGGCCGCGGAGTTGCAGTCGGCCAGCAGCCCGTAGTCGGCGACCGGCCGCGATTGGCCGTCCGGGTGGGCGCGGCCAGGGGCAGGAGTCGTCATCGTGCTCATGGTGGCTGAGTCCCCCGAGCGGCGCCCGGTGTTACAGGCCTGTAACGCTCGGGCCGGCCCTGAGACGATCCACCCGGGATGAGCGCGACGACGAGATGACCTGCCGCGAGCCCGTGGAGTTGCTGACGGGCTACCTGGAGGAGTGCCCTGCCCGACGACGACCGCGCGCGTCTGGAGGAGCACCTGGAGGAGTGCTCGTACTGCGTGGAGTACATCGAGCAGATGCGCCGGACCATCGCCGCCCTGGGGGACTTGAGCGCCGAGTCGCTCGCGCGCCCGAGACCGAGCGCAAGCTGCTCGAGGCGTTCCGCGGCTGGCGAGGCGGTCAGGCGAGCCAAGGATGAGCGCGCTCACCGCCTTCGTGCAAACGCGAGGGCCCCGCGCTTGGTGACCGACAGAGGCACCTCGATCTCCTCCGCGGCCTCCCGGGCGCGCTCCGGCTCCACGCCCTTCCCGACCAGGTAGTCGCGGACCGCCGAGCGGCTGGGGAGCTCGAGCAGCGCGGCGTCCCAGACCTCGACCTCCACGTCGGCGAACAGCTCCTCGAGCAGCGCGGGGGCCAGCTCGGCGTCGAACGTCAACCGCTCGTCGGGCAGGGCGTGGGCGAGCTCGGGGGAGTCGTCGCGGCTTGGGGCCGCCACGGCGACGAGCCCGCCGTGCCTCAGCACCCGCCGCGCCTCGGCCAGGGCCGGCCTTGGGTCGGGAAGGTGGTAGAGGACGTAGAGCAGGGCGACCGAGCCGAAGGACGCGTCGGGGAAGGGGAGCTCGGTCGCCTCCGCCCGGAAGGCCGGTTCGGGGGCCCGCGCAAGCATCTCCCGGGAGCTGTCGACACCGGTCCAGGCGCCGTCCGGGAGGTGCCGCGCGAGCTCGCCCTCGCCGCAGCCCACGTCAAGAACCGGCGTCAGCCGCTCGGCGAGCAGGCGGCGCGCGACGGCCTCGTGCACGTCGGCCGCGACCGCGTGTCGGCGCAGTACCGCGCGCGCCAGCCGGAAGCGCTCCGGGTCGCGGTCGTAGTCGGACGGGACGGGCCGTCCCGGCGGCTCGTGCGTCATCGCCCGTGGGCGCTACCGGGCGACGGAGTGGGTGTCGCGCCGCCCGGCGCGGTCGAAGAAGATGTCCGCGGCCGACACGCCCTGCCTTGCGGCCTCGGCCTCCAGCTCCTTCCAGGGCAGCTTCGCCCGGCGCAAGCGCCGCCTCTCCCGCGCCTCTCGCAACATCTGTCGTGGTGCTCGCATGGACTCCCTGTATCTCGCTACCCGTCCGAGAGGCGGGAAAACCGGTGGTCGACTCCCGAAACACCCGACTGGCGCGGACCCCCCGTCGCATCGAGCGGGGCGCTCTGTGCGCCGAGGACGGCCACCGTCCTGGATAGGGGTCGCATAGCGACCCCTGGGCAGGACAGCTCCCTTCGGCCTGACGATCCTCTTCGGCGTCTACGTCACCTCGTTCCTGGCCGGCGGGCGCCGGGCGCGGCCGACAGCGTGGCTCGGGCGGCGGCGAGTCCGGCGCTCCGCAGCGCTCGACCTCTCCTACCACCTGGTCTACGGCGCCGGAGCCGGCGCCGCGCACGCGGCGCTCAGCTCGCACCCGGGTTCTGGCGGTCGAGATCCACATGGGCGTCCCCCGCCTGGCGCTCGTTCAGGCCGAGCGCCGCCTCGATCCGCCACCGCGACACGCCCATCGCGGCCGCGCGGCGGATGATCGCGGCCTCGCGGAGCCCTTCACCGTGCGCAGGCCGGCTCGCCCGGGTCGGATCTGGGCCTAGGGGTTCGCGCATCCGACGCCTCTTCCCGGCGGAGGGCCCGGCAAACTCGGGTGCCCGTTTCCGCGGGCACCCGCGCGAGCATCCACCCGGGATGCCGGGATGCCGAGCATCCACCCGGGATGCCGAGCATCGGCCCGGGATGCCAGCATCGGCCCGGGATGCCGAGCATCGGCCCGTTCCCGCCGGGCGTGGCGCCCGGCCTTGATCCCTTCCAGGCCTTCCCCGCCGAGGCGCTGTTCGCGGGGATCGCGTTGTTCGCGGCGATCGGGGCGCTCTCGTTCGAGGAGGAGCGGCCGTTCTCGGCCGCGATCGCCTACGTGGCGCTGGGTGTGGCCGGGGCGATCGCCATCGAGGTCTTCGACATCGGCTGGCTCAGCGTCGCCGACGACGCCGCCCTCATCCAGCACATCGCCGAGCTGGCCCTCATCGTGGCCCTCTTCGGCACCGGAGTGGTCGTCGAGTCGCCGCTTCGCCCGCGCACCTGGCGCGTGGTGGCCAGCCTCATCGTGGTCGCCATGCCCCTCACGATCGCGGCGGTGGCCGCCTTCGGGACGCTGGCGATGGGGCTTTCGCTGGGCGCCGCGATCGCCCTCGGGGCCATCCTGGCGCCGACCGATCCGGTGCTCGCGGGCGGGATCGGCATACGCGGCCCGCAGGACCGCGGCGACGACCGGCGCGGCCGCGGGCGCTTCAACCTGTCCGGCGAGGCGGCGCTGAACGACTCGCTGGCCTCCCCGTTCGCCCTGCTCGCGGTCTTCGTGGCCACCGAGCCGGGCGCCGGGTGGCTCGGCGAGTGGGTGCTGTTCGACGTCGTGTACTCGGTGATCGCCGCCGCCGCGGTGGGGGGCATTGCCGGGTACGGGATCGGCCGCCTCGCGATCGAGATGCGCGACCGCCACCTGCTCTCGCCCGAGCTCGACGGGTTCGTGGTGATCGGCGCGGTGCTCGTGGTCTTCGGCGCGGCCGAGCTGATCGATGCTTACGGGCTGCTGGCCGTCTTCGCCGCCGGGCTCGGCTTCCGTCGCTACGAGTTCGAGCACGAGTACAACCAGCGCATCCACCAGAGCGCCCAGGTGGCTCAGAACTTCGCCGAGCTGGTCGTGATCCTCGTCCTCGGGAGCCTCGTCACGACGGATCTGCTGAGCGAGCCGGGGCTCGCCGGATGGCTGCTGGTGCCGCTCCTGCTTTGCGTCATCCGCCCCGTGGCGGTGCTGGCGGCGACGTCGCTCGCCCGCAGCACGATGAACCGCGGCGAGCGCGCCCTCGTCGCCTGGTTCGGCGTCAAGGGGGTGGCGGCGGTCTACTTCGTCGCGCTGCCGGTCGAGGAGAAGGCGATCGCCGGATCCGAGGCGCAGACCGTGTTCTGGACCACCGTCGCGGCCGTGATCGCCTCGATCCTGGTCCACGGCGCCACCGCGGACCCCCTCAGCCGGCGCCTGCTGGACGAGCCGCCCTAGCGCCCTTCGGGTACGCTTGTCTCGTATGCGAGGTGGGGACCTCACCACGCGGCACGGTCCCGGACACGGCCAGGGTGAGCTGCTCGCCGACATCTCGCGGGCCCTCGTGCAGGTGTACAAGGAGTGCTACGGCAAAGGGCCAACGAAGGCCCGCACCTACATGTCGGACGACCTGGTGGTGTGCCTCCTCGAGGGCGGCTTCAACAAGAGCGAGCAGACGCTCCGGGATGCCGGACGTGGCGCGGTTGTCGCCGAGCAGCGCGAGGCCTTCCAGGAGGTCCTGAGGAAGCGGTTCGTCGATACGGTCGAGGAGCTGGTCGGGCGCAGGGTCGCGACGTTCATCAGCGGCGTCGACCTCGAGAGCGAGACCAGCGCCGAGCTGTTCGTGCTCGAGCCGCAGGAGCTCGAGCTCGGGGACGAGCGCGAGGCCGTGGCCGCATGGGGCGAGCAGACCCGGCGCCAGTCGCGGGTGCTGAGAGACGAGCGGGCCGCGCTCAGCGAGACGCACGAGGAGATCTCTCAGCGCCGCCGCTCGCGGGACGAGCCGGAGCGCTTCGAGCCGTAGGCGTCAGCGGCTGCCCCCGGAGCGGGCGAGGAAGCCGAGGGCCACCGCCAGACCCAGTCCGAGCGCCCGGCGGTGGCGGCTCGCCCACCACTGGGGGCTGCGCCGGTGGGCCTGGTCGTCGAAGCGTCCGCGGGCGCCCGGGTCGCCGGCGTCGGGCTCGAACAGGTTGCCCGCGGCGTTACCGCCACCGGGCGTCTCGCCCTGGATCTGCTGGCCCTCCACCGCCGTGCGCGCGAGGTAGCGCTCCGCGACCCACGGCGCCACCTTGTTGCCGAGGATGGTGTAGACGGTGGGCACGCCCACCCACACCTCGCGGCGACGGTGGTGGGCGGCCCAGTGCACTGCGTCGGCGGCCAGCTCGGGCTGGTAGATCGGCGGCACCGGCATCGGGTGCCCGGGCATTTTCGAGCGGCAGTGGTCGAACTGCGGCGTGTTGAGTCCGGGGAGCTGCACCATCGTCAGGTGCACTTGCGAGCCCCTGTTGCGCAGCTCGGTGCGCAGCGACTCCTGGAACCCCTTGATCGCCTGCTTGGCCCCGCAGTAGGGCGACTGCAGACCAGGTGGGCGCGGGAGTCGAGCTGGCTCTGAAGCGCCGCCTCGTTGCCCACCCGAACCGGGCCGCGGCCCCGGTATCCCTCGAGAGGCCGACATGCGATCCCTTAACCCGGGGATAAGGTTCGGTGCCTACCGTGCTCCCTGCGATGTGGAACAGGTCAGGCGACGGTAGTCTCGAGCTGCGCAGGGAGCACGTGCTCGACGTCGACCCTGCGCTGGGCGACGACCTCGATCCGGAGAGCCTGCGATCGGCGACCGCCGAGCTCCTCGCGCCGGTGGTCCCCATCGAATGGGCGGAGCACAGCGGCGTTTGGGGGCCGTCTCGACCCGAGGGCCATCTGGGTTTGCTGATCCTCGACGGGCTGTTGCTGCGAGAGGTGCGGCTGTCGGGCAGCTGCTCGGCTGAGGTCCTCGGCGAGGGCGATCTGCTGCGTCCGTGGGATGTCGACGGCGAGTACCTGCTGCCCGTGCCCGCCGAGGTGAGCTGGACCGTGCTCGCGCGCTGCGAGGTGGCGGTCCTGAACGCGCAGTTCCTGCGCCGCGCGGCGCGCTGGCCCGAGGTGCTGGCGCGCCTTACCGGCCGCAGCGTGGGCCGCGCGAAGGCGCTGGCCGTGCACGACGTCGTGACCAACCTCAAGCACGTGGAGACTCGCCTGCTCGTTCAGTTCTGGCATCTGGCGGAGCGATGGGGCCGCGTCTGCCCCGAGAGCATCTCGATTCCGATGCCGCTGACGCACGAGATTCTCGCGAAGCTCATCGGGGTCACCCGACCGAGCGTCACGACCGGACTGGGCCGCCTCGCCGCGCGCGGGCTGCTCGTGCGAGACGGGGACGGGGTCTGGCATCTGAGCCACCAAGCACGCGCGGCGCTCGAGCCCATGCCGGTCCAGCCGGAGACGCGGCTGGTCTCCTAGCCGACGGCCGCCGCGTTCAGCCGCCCGGGATGGGCGCGGGTGGCAACTGCCGCGCCGAGCGCTCCACCACGGCCGGATCCGCCGCGACGATCGTCCGCGTGTTCGAGACGACCTGGGAGTAGTTCTCGACCGTGAAGCGGGCGAGTGAGCGCACCCGCAGCCGGTCGAGGGCGGATCGGCTGATGTAGAGGTACAGCGGCGTGGTGAGGGGATAGCGGCCGTCGCGGACGGTCGACACCTGCGGCAGCCTGCATCCCCGGCCGGCGTCGACGGCGACGGGCTCGACTCCGTCCGGCAGCCCGTAGAGGACCTCTCGGTTCACGAAGGCCAGCGCGTTGTCGGCGGCCGCCAGGCGCTCGCGGATCGTGGCGGCGTCTTCGACCTGCGTCCATCCAGCGCGGATGCCGTCCCCGCGGCCGATGACCTCACGGGCGAAGAGCTCGAATGCCGCGGTCCCGGGCGCGGCCCCGTAGAGCTCGTAGCGGTGGACGGGCGATCCGGCGCGCCAGACGCGGCGCAGCTCGGCCGCCGACATGCAGTCGAGCTCGAGCTCGGAGCTGGCGACCACGGCCACCGCCAGGAAGCCGAGGTCGACCCGGAGGGGCTCGACCCCGTTGCGCCGGCACGAGCGCCGCAGCTCGTCGGGGAATGCGATCGCTCCGGCGCGGGCCGGCCCGGCGCCCTCGCGCACGACCGGGAGGTCCACCGCCGCCATCGCCACCTCGCCGGCGCACAGGCGCGCCAGCGCGGCGCGCGAGTCCACCTCGGTCACCTCCACCTCCACGGGCGTCTCGTCCTCGAAGTTCGCCGCGACCCCCGTGGCGAAGGGCTGCGTGACCGGCGCGGTCGCGATGC